>CAMWKB010000031.1 GCA_947174705.1 uncultured Lachnospiraceae bacterium | reverse complement strand
CTTTCTTCAAAGCAGCAACATAATTATCGTAGCCGGTAATTTTATTCTTAGAAAGCAGAGTGTCTATACGACGCTTCATCTGTTTCTCTTTATATGCGTTTAAGTCAATCTTGGTCAGGTCGAAAACGGCCTTCTTTAAATATTCATAATCATAAGCCATATTTAATTCCCACTCTCTATTTATTATTGGTTTTCTTCTTCACTCTCATTTGCGATAACAGCCTCAATGTCTACGGATACAACATCCGCATCCTCATCTGCGTCAGCTTTCTCCTCAACCACTTCTTCCTTCGGTTCCGGAGCAAGCATTGCCTTAATGCTTAAGCTGATTTTCTTATCCTCTTCGTTAAAATCAACTACCTTAGCCGTTACTTCCTCACCGGTCTTAAGAACATCAGCCGGTTTATCTATATGCTCTCTTGATATCTGTGAAACATGGAGAAGCGCATCAATGCCTGTCTCTAATTCAATAAATGCTCCAAAGTCTGTCATACGTGCAACTTTACCTGTAACCACATTGCCGATTGCATACTTCTGTGCCGCGTCCTTCCATGGATTCTGGTCTTCAAACTTAAGACTGAGTGCAATCTTGGTTCCTGAAATTTCTTTAATAAGAACTTTAAGCACATCTCCAACTTTAAATACTTTCTTAGGATTCTCAACCCTGCCCCATGACATTTCTGAGATGTGAAGCAGTCCGTCTGCTCCTCCAAGATCTATAAATGCACCAAAATCCGTAACATTTTTAACGGTACCTTCTACCGTATCACCCTCATGGATGCTCTCAAGAAGTTTCTTCTGTAATTCTGCCTTCTCTGCAACCAGAAGCTGTTTACGGTCACCTATATATCTTCTTCTCTTAGGATTGTATTCGCTTATTACAAACTGAATTTCCTGTCCTGCATACTTAGAAAGGTCTTTCTCATAAGTATCGGATACAAGACTTGCGGGAATAAAGATTCTAATCTCTTCCACAACTACGCTTAAGCCGCCATCCAAAACCTGTGAAACCTTCGCTGTAAGCACCTCGTTATTATTATATGCTTCTTCAATTCGCTTATTACCTCTATCGGCTGCAAGACGTTTGTAGGTAAGCAGGACTTGTCCTTCACCGTCATTTACCTTCAATACCTTAACTTCCATCTTATCACCCGGTTTAACTATGGCTGTCATATCTACGTTTGGCTCGTTTGTATATTCATTTTTTGTAAGAATTCCATCTGATTTATATCCTATATTGAGGACAATCTCGTCCGGTTTTACATCAATGACTGTGCCTTCAACAACCTCTCCTGTGTGTATTGTCTTTAATGAATCTTCTAACATTTGTTCAAAAGTTAATTCTGACATAATTTTGAACCTCCTCAATAATATTGTTTGGGGTAGATGCCCCTGCTGTAATACCCACTAGTCGGACAGATTTAGGTAACTCTAAATGCAAGTCATCCAATGTCTGTATAAAATAAGTGTTTTGGCACTCCTTCATGCAGATTTCATATAGTTTCCGCGTATTAGAACTATGTTTACCACCTATTACTATCATTATGTCAACCTGAGCGGCTATCTTCGCAGCTTCAGCTTGTCTTACTTCCGTAGCATTACATATAGTATTCACAACAATAACATTGTAACCTTTTTGCTCAATAATTTCAACTAAATATTGAAAATTATTGTAATTATATGTCGTCTGTGATACAACGCATATATCTTTTTCCCCGTCATAACTGAAATTTTGGGCTTCCTCAACAGATTCTATGACAATCGCAGGCGTCCTGCACCATCCCTTAATTCCCTCTACCTCAGGATGTCCGGGATTTCCGATTATAACAATCTGCTTGCCCGCTTCGCTTTCTTTTCTTACAATCTCATGAATACGTTTAACAAAAGGACAGGTCGCATCAACACACTTAAGCCCCTGCCTTTTTATTTTATCACAAATATTTTCGGGCAGTCCGTGTGAACGGATCACCACGCATCCTTCTTTAATATTCTCAAGCTCTTCCTCGGATTCTATGACGCCGACTCCCTTTTTCTTTAAATCCTCCACAACCTCTTCATTATGTATGATCGGTCCATAGGTATAAATTTTCTCTCCGCTTTTTGCCTGTTCATATACGGTATCCACCGCCCGCTTTACGCCGAAGCAAAAGCCGGCATTATCCGCCAAAATCACTTCCATATAAATTTCCTGCTTCTTAATATTTAATCGACATTTTTATAATCTTTTCGGCCACTTCATCAATCGTCATATATGACGAATCTATCAAAACTGCGTCTTCGGCAGCAACTAACGGCGAAATATCCCTTGTCATGTCTTTATAGTCACGCTCTTTGATATCCTTTTCAATGACATCAATGTCACATTTTTCACCTTTCTGCTCTAACTCTTTACATCTCCGCTCTGCCCTTACTCTGCTGTCCGCTGTGAGGAAAATCTTGACATCGGCATCGGGCAGTACACAGGTGCCAATATCCCTTCCGTCCATCACAACATCTGTATCCTGCGCAAGCTTCTGCTGAAGTTCTACAAGCTTTTTTCTTACATTCGGATTGACGCTTGTAAGCGACGCTGCCTTACTCACCTGCTCAGTCCTGATCATGCCGTTTACGTTTTCCCCATTCAGATACACTACCTGCTCGTTATTTTCATACTTGATCGTAATATACGCATCCGCACAATTAATACTTACGGCCTGTTCATCCTTAAGGTCAATGCCCTCACTCAATAAATAGAGCGCCATCGCCCTGTACATTGCGCCTGTGTCAACATAAATAAAACCAAGCTGTTTAGCAATATTTTTGGCAATCGTACTTTTTCCGGCTCCCGCGGGGCCATCAATAGCTATTTTGTATCCCATACTAATAATCCCCCATTTTTGATATCTATAATGAACTCCCGGCAAGATACCCCGTAGACCATGCAATCTGTAAGTTGAATCCTCCGGTAAGTGCATCCAAATCCAACATTTCTCCCACCATATACAACCTTTTTACAAGTTTAGATTCCATAGTGGAAGGATTTACTTCTTTCACACTGACTCCGCCCTGTGTGATAATTGCTTCTTCAAAACCTCTCACTGCGCTCACATGAAGCGCGAGATGTTTTATCTTTCGAACAAACGTTCGCCTTTCTTCCCTGGTAATCTCATTCACCTTTTTATCCGGTGAAATTCCGGAAAGTTGTATCATCACAGGGACAAGTTTGGCTGGAAACAGCCCATTTACAGAATTCTTGAACTGTCTGTTCTGATTTTCTTCAAAATCCCTAAGTATGCGTTTATCCAACTGCTCCTCTGAAAGCGCCGGTTTCAAATCAAGTTCAAGCGTTACTTCATCCTTATGCTTACACTTGCCGTAAAAACTGCTTGCACTAAGCACCAACGGCCCGCTGACACCAAAATGTGTAAAAAGCATCTCACCAAAGCCCTGATATACTTTCTTACCCGCATCGTACATCGTAAGATTTACGTTCTTAAGCGACAGGCCCTGTAACATCCTGCACCAATCCTCTGCTGTCTCAAAAGGAACAAGCGAAGGAACGCAGGGTTTTATTTTATGTCCCGCTTCTTTCGCCATGCGGTGTCCGTCACCGGTTGAACCTGTTAATGGATAGGATAAACCTCCTGTAGCAAGAATTACCGCATCGGCATACTCTGTCCGACCGTCCTTTGTACACACTCCACACACTCTGTCTTCCTCAAACAACAGCTTTGTAACCTTGGTGTTTAACCGTACTTCCACATTTTCTTTTTTTAAGGTCCGCTGCAATGCGGCTATTACATCCGAAGATTTATCAGAAACCGGAAATACCCGCTCTCCTCTTTCAATTTTGAGAGGACAGCCTGCATCTTCTATAAGCAGCATCACCTGCCTGTTGTCAAAAGCACGGAATGCGCTGTATAAAAATTTCGGATTGGACACCACATTTTCAAACAATTTATCTGAATCACAGGCATTAGTCAGGTTACATCTGCCCTTGCCTGTAATAAAAAGCTTCTTGCCTAATTTTTCGTTCTTTTCAATTAAAAGCACCTGATGGCGCTGCCTTGCCGCGCTTATGGCAGCCATCATTCCGGCGGCTCCTGCGCCGACAACAATTACTTTACTCATGCTTCATCTTTTCTAAGCGGATAATTTAACATCGGTTCTTCGTCAATGAAATTAATCTCATCATTTAGATAAACCTGATAATTATTCCATGCATATTCCAAATTTTTAAGGTTTTGTTTAACATCCTCAGGGCGCTTTAAGCACATCGCCACAACCAGCGCATTTATAAGGCTGAGCGGCGCCACCAGCGAATCAACTATAGACACCATATCGCTTCTTGCCAGAAGATTGCATGACGAATAAAGATTCATCGGAGAATGTACGGAATCCGTAATTGCAATCACCTTAGCGTTCCTGTCATTTGCAAATTCCATCGCCTTTAGCGTACGCATGGAATATCTGGGAAAACTTATACCTATCAGAGCGTCATTTTCATCTATACGTATCATCTGTTCAAAAGTCTCTGATACGCTGGTTGTTCTAAGCAGCACAACATTACCACGCATCATATTCAGATAAAAATGTAAAAAATCCGCCAACGGTGCGCAGGCTCTGATTCCCATTATGTATACATTCTTAGCTTCCAGTATAATATCTACCGCCGTCTCAAACGCCACTGAATCCAGATTTTCAATTGTATCTTCGATTTTCTCTATATCCGCATTTAACACTGAGGTTAAAATCTCTGACTGACTGCTGCGCCCATATTTAACACCTATACGCTGTACCGAGTTAATCTTGTTCTGAACCCATTCCTCTAAATCTCTCTGAAATTCCGGATATCCGTTATAACCTATAAAAGATGCAAAGCGTACTACCGTAGATTCACTAACTCCGACCGTCTCTCCCAATTTAGCGGCAGTCATAAATACTGCCTGATCATAATGGTCATATATAAACGCCGCTATTGCCCGCTGCCCCTTGCTCATTTTCCCATAATGGTTATTGATTCTGGTGATTATATCATATCGATTTTCCATTGGAGCTGCCAATCCTTCCCTCACATATTATTTTAAGCTCTTCAGAAACGCTTGATATGATTCTTCCAAAAGCGCTATGGTCTCACTCTCTTTTAAGTCATAATCTCCGGTCAAAGACATACACGCTGCCCCATGAATCAAAACCCACATCTTCATAAACATTTCACCCGGGTTGCCGCAGCCGCTTGCTGCCGCACGGTTTATCTCTTTTACAACAGCCCCGTTTGTACCGTTTAACATATCGTACAGACTCTTTCCGTGTCTGTTCTCATCTATAAACAAAAGTTTAAACAGCTTAGGGTTGTCCTGCGCAAAACGAATATAACTAAGCCCCAGATTTACAAAAGGAGTATCGTTCTTGCGTGGGAAATTTTCATAGTATGCCCCAAAATACGCTACAACCTGCTCAAACAGGTCTTTCCCCAATTCTTCCATATTTTTGTATATTCTGAAAATAGGCTGCGTTGAACATCCGGCTTTAGCCGCAAGCGTCCTTGCCGTCACATTCTCGAACCCCTCCTCGCTTGTCATCTCGAAAGCTGCATTCAGAATATCCATTTTGGTAATAGTTTCTTTTCTTGCCATATCGCCCTTCCTCGCTTATGTATATTGACCATGTTTTTATAACATATGTTATTATAATATATCCTTGCGGTTTCGTCAACTGTAATTTTATGGGGAATGTTATGGGTGGGTAAATGAAGGGAGGCGGGGTAAGATAATATGTCGGTCGGGGGCCGCTGTACGGGAATAAGAGTTTCTAAACATTCCCTGCCGCCCCAGCCATACGCACCCCCATCCTTCTCAACGCTTAACAGTCACCTTTATACTGGTTCTAACATCCCTGCTGATACCATCCCGCCCCTTCAACTTTACAATAACAGGAATGTTGTAGGTTTTCCCTTTTGCTCCGGTTTTGGTTAGCACACCGTCAGGGTCCGCAATTTTCACATTTACGCTTGTGACCGTGGAAGTACTTGCAGAATATTCAACTATTATATCTGTTTTTCCATCTTTATTGCAGTCTAAGCCGCCTTCCGCTCCGACTATTTTATACAAGCTGTCAGAGGTGGATAGTCGGTAATCTCTGGATATGTCTGCTGCCGCATATAAGGTCTGGTTATTATTTGCGACCTTTATCTTAGGACTTGTCTGTTTAGGTTTGACCGTAAAGGTTTTGCCTTTTACTATAAAGTTTTCTCCATCGCCTATTTTAACTGTATACCTTATTGCCAGTTTGTATTTATATCCCGCTTTTAACTTGCCGTCAGCTGAAATCGTGAGATGGTGGGGATTTTGGGCAGTACCGGTATTGTAAAGTTTAAAATACCGGCTGTATTCGCCCATAAGCTCTTTATCAACTATCGTATAATCGCTCGAAATATTATTAAATACCGAAGTCAGCTCTATATAATTGTTCGAATAACTATCCACGCCTTTAGTCAGATCGAGACTTCCTTTAACCTTAGTCTTTGCGGATATTTCCTTATTTACAGCCTTTATCTTAAGGGTAAGTGTCTTGGTCTTTATACGGTTTCCGGCCGCATCGGTATAATAAGGCGTCACCTTATACGAATATGTTCCGTTGGCTACGGCAGGTCGGTTCATGGTTTCGGCTCTGTTTAATCTTACGTTTATTCTATACTTTTTAGTCTTGTCTTTGCTGATTTCAAGCATATCATTATCCAAAAGCGCATTGGATTTGGCATCTTTGCCCTCAATGACAATATCGTCGCAACTAAGATTTTGTGAATATGTATTCTTTAATATAACATCCGTATACACCGTGCCAGTTTTAGTTGTATTAACTGTCAGCTTGGACGCGGAAAGTGAAGGCACGGCTGTAGCTATTTTAATAGTATGGACAGCCGTTACGTCCTCTCTCCAGTCATCGGCTTTTAACGTCAGATTGATTTTATCGCTTCCCTTAGTTTTAACTCCGCTGTAAGTATAAGATGCCATTGTATTTGTTGCAGTGAATTTTACATACGCATTACTGCACAGCAGTTCATTATAGTAGTATTTCGGTTCAGCTTTACTATAACTGTCTTTTGCATAAGATATATTCCTTGCGTCAGTTTTATTATACAGAGTAAATGAGGCGCTGCTTTTGTCTGAAAGCGAAGGAACCAGCGTAGTCACAGCATCTTTAGTAATAATTGCAGGCTTCTTGTAGTTCCACTTAAGTGTGGTCTTGATTCCCTTATTCGACTCCTTATAACCACTCAGCTTTACATCTACGAACCCACTTACGACTTCGTTATCGGCAAGTCTCTTATTGTCATTAAGTTTTATATTCTCCTGTGCAAAATAGTAACGTTTTACAACATTCTTAGGACGCTTTGATGTATCATGAGAATAAGAAGATGAAACAGATGCGAAACCATTTCCGTCTTCTGCTGAATCATCTGTCCACGTTATCTTATCTATTCCTATATATGGTCCGGATACGCTGATGTCTATCGACGCCGGTTCAGAGCGGTAAAAAAGATTCGCAGTCCTGTTGGATTTAGCCGTTACCTTTGCCGGTTTATCGACAACCGTAATCTTCAAAGGATAAAAATACGGCTCGCTTTCTGCATATACCTTAACACAAAGGCTGCAGTCATAGGTTCCAACCCTGGTCGTGTCCGTACTGCATATTATGTATTTATTCGAACCTCCTTCTTCCACAGTAAAATCAGGACTTAAACTCTTCTTATCTGCAGAATAAATCTTTACATTCTGATTCTGGATAATGCCTTTATATGCAGGAATGATCTCTACCGCTCCCGAGGAATTCAGTGCAAGACTACGCCCGTCGTATGTATTATAATCATAAGCAAGATTAACAGTGACTTTTGAGGGATCCACCCTTGGAGCATGATTTCTAATCTCTATATTTAACGCATCGCTATGTCCTGCGGCATCCTTAGCCTTAGCGGTAAGTATTGCATGTCCTTCTCCCTTAACAGTCACCGTTGCAGTATGGGTATCACTGTCTGCCTTTACGGATATTACATTTTTATCCGTTGTGCTCCATTTCAGTTTAAGCGCATTAAACTCTTCTTTGCTCTCTCCGTTACGGTCAGTCACCTGTGCCTGTACTTTAAATGAACTGACACTACTGTCAGAATTTATAATAACTCTGTTTTCTGTGGTATTTAAAGACATTCCTGTCGTAACCAGCGGATTCAGTTTAATATACGCCTGAGTATTATCTACCGCCTTTATCTTATAAGAAGTCTTCGCCAGAATTTTCTCATTGCTGTTATTCTTGTTCTTTACTTTAATTACAGGCTTAAGGGTATAATTCCCCTTTTTAGCTGCTTTTATGGTAAAAGTCCTAAGAAGTTTGGAATCTTCTGCCTTAAACTCACCCTTATCAATTATAAGACCGTTAACCGGCGCTATATCCACATCATAGAAATAGTTGGTCTTCTCATCATACTTAAGAGAGCCGTTATAAAAGGATTCAACTGTCAGCGTAATGGCATCTGAACCTTCTGCCTGGTTTCCGTCCGCCGAAATATCTGCCACCTCTACAACTTTGTTATGATCATTATTTTCAGATTCGTATGCTGACACGCCTGTCACTTTTGCAATATATACATTCAAGGTTGTTTCATGTGCATAATACTCATCACCTGTATATACCGCTTCAAACGGATAATAAGCCTTATTTACACCGTTTATTATAAGCGGAGTATCCTTATCCTTCCATTGCCAGCCCTCCCATGCTTCTTCGTCAGGGAATTCAACATCACCTATTTTACTGCTTATATCCGCCAGCGCATAAACAGGCGTTGCAGCCGCTAACTCTACAGTCGGTAAATCTTTAATATGCAGCACCACCCTGCATGAGGGTTCTCCGGTATATAAAGTCTCGACTTCCATACCGTTAGGAACCGGTTTTAGTGCAGCCTCAAGTATTACCGTTCCTGCCTTATGCGGCGTAACCATGCCGTTATCATTCACCGATGCAACCATTTCGTCGCTCGTCATCCAGTCATAATCACTGTTATTGAATTTAATGCTGGACGGAATGCTCTCGCCTACTGCAGTATATGTGATTCCGGGCGTATAAGCAAGGGTATACGCCGTATTACCCTCTGCATCCTTTTCCTCTTCCTTTTTAGCGGGATATTTACTTTTATTTGTCATAAAACCGACAATGGCAAAACGTTTCTCCGCCTTAGCAGATACATGAATATCCAGATATGCGCTCACCTTATCATCCGCCGTAAAAATAAGCCTTGTATCGCCCACGCCCTTAGCCGTTATGGTTCCATCAGCCCATGATACTACAGCTTCGTTATTGGAATGAACACTGAATTTATCGGATGCAAGCGCTGACGGATTTGCACTGTTATCCAATTTACAAAACTTATATCCGGAATACAGCATACCTTTTTCAATGTTCATCTCTTTATTGTCGACAAGCCTGATACTGCCGTCAAAAGTTTCATATCCTAACTGATAGTTTCCTACTACCACTTGACATTCAGCTGTCACATCAGGGTTATACTTAGATGTTACGGTAATTATTGCCGTACCTTCTGACACCGCATTAATTCTTATACTTTCATTATTAGAGACTGTCTGCACCACTGCGACGCTGGTATCACTGCTTTTACAAATAAGATCCTTTGTGGCAGTTTTCGGAGTAAATTCAGGCTTTAGAATCTGATATCCGTAATCCTGCACGCCTTTATATACCGTATTTACATTCAGATAAAGCTCTGTTTGCGGAAGCGTAATTCCGGATGGTTGATTAGCTTCCCTTGTTGTAAATTTACCATTAACCTTAAATTTATCTTTTTCGATATCAGACGGCGAACCGTTAAATGCCGCGCTGTCCGAAATGATTATGGCAAAATCATATTCCGTTCCCGGCTCTAAATCCGTAAGTGTAACGCTGCATTCCTGGGTCTCTGATTTGCTGCCATTTACAACACGGGCTGCTTTTTTATATGAGGCAGCATTCCCTTCTTTATATAAAAAGTGTACATACGAAGCAATATATTCCACATTCCCTGTAAAAAGCGCACTTAAAATAACTTCATTATCATTAACCACCGCTTTTCCTTCCGAGAGGGCGCGCGTGTCTTCTCGGGTAGTAAATTTATTCTCTACGACTTGTTCCAGCTCATCTATACCGGTATTATAATATTTGCCTAATCCCAGCTTATATCTATAGTTTGTCTGATCCTTTAATGCCGTTATATTAAAAGATACGTTGGGAGCCGAACTGCTTATGTCCTCAATCCCTATTTTCTTCCATTCTAAGCTGTCTGATGCAGTATTTGCTTTTCCAGTGTTTATGTCTGCATTTTCTGTAGTTTCCCCATCTGTGCTTCGCTCCTCACAAACAAAGCAGAACAAATAAGCAGACTCTTCCATCCCGCTTACGCTACAGTCTATAACCGCCTTATTAATTCCCGCTGTAACTACCTCTTTTATTTCCCTAAGATCATCGGCGGTAGTAAACGGTTCCTGTCCTTTAATTACTTTCTCAAGTTTATTAATCCCAGTGCTTTCTGTGAGTCCAATTCCTATTATATACTCATATGAGGTTTTCTTCTTAAGACCTGTAAGCGTAAAAAATGTATCTGTCGAGCCTGCAGACATCGGCTGGTATGCCTTGCGTACCCAGCCTGTGTCTGTTCCTTCCGTCTCAGGCTTTACTTCCCTGATATAACATATAAGATAAGCATCCTCCGCATTATCCATTCCGCTTAAAGTGCATTCAATCACCGCAGAAAGCGTTTTAGTTTTAATAGATTTTATCTCTACCTTACGCTCGTCCTTAAATGTTTTAAACTCCCCATCTACATAATTTTTCAGACTACTGACAGTTCCGGGCTTTGAAGCATCCCCTCCAAAACCGATTCTGTATTCATAGGCAGTATCGCTCTCCAGTCCGGACAATTTACAGCTTCCAGAACTCGTAGACGCGGTATACCTGTCACTCGTTTTATATTCCCATAACCTGCTTCCATTCTCAATCTTTTTCCTGAGGAAAATCTGAATTGTTCCGATTTCAGCTTCATCTATACCGCTTAAGGAATATTCAATATTGGCAGTATTTATCTTTGCCTGACTTGAAGTAACGCTTATCTTGCGTGTATCCTTCCCGGTAGTGAAGGCAGCGCTTTGTACCTTCTGCAAATCCATTAAGCCGGCATCGTTTGATGCTGCATATCCTATTTTGTATTCATATTCAGTCTCAGCATCTAAATCATATATATTTGCCGTAACAGTCTTATCAGCCATAGCAACTTTTATATGTATATAATTCTGCTTCTTCCACTCTCCATATCCTCTTTTTCTTACAAAACAGAAAATATATCCACTGCCGTTTTCGTCGAATCCGCTTACGGAATAGTTTATCCGTGCGCTGGAAGCTGCCGGTGCAACCGATGTAACCGCTATATTCCGGTTATCTTCCTTGGTGGTAAAAGAATCGGATGCAAATTCAAGAACCCTGTCATAAGTGCCCAGAAAAAGCTCATAACTTGTGCCCGGCATTAAGTCTTTAATTTTAAATGTCTGGGTATAATTATTATCAAAAGTCAACTCCAATCTGTCTGTAGCGGAAAAATAATTCGGAATATCCGATGACTTTACATATCCATACACAGTTGCCAAACGTCCATTCGTCTTTAAATTAACGGTATCTTCCTCATTTAATTTAACCGTATAATACTGATGGTCAAAAGATGCCTCACCTTTTGTAAGTTCTATCTTTGCCAATCCTGTATGAATATTTTCATATAGAATATTTTTCGAATTGCTGCTGTCAGGACTTTCCGAAGTTCCCAGTATCCACATTAAGGAATAGTCTGTATCCTGCTGTAACCATATATTCCCTAAAGCCGCACTGGAGACCGTCTCCTGATAATCATTATCCTTATTAAGCTGCACATAACCTAAATTTTTGTATTGGCTTTCTCCTTTTTTTAAGTACTTAAGATGCAGATAGTAATTCCCTTCTGGCTGCGTGCTTTCTGTGCCCGCGCTAATCTTATACGTCCGTATAATATCATAAGGGCCTGTATAATCAGTTGCATCTTCAACTCTTTCAAGCAAAAGTCCGGCAATATTTGTAAGCGTCAGAGTTTTCTCTAATTTAAGACCTCCCACGCATAATACAAATTCATATTCACTGCATTTATCCAATCCCGTAATTGTGCCGGAATAAGAATTACCCTGACTGTCTTTGTTTATTGTCTTTTGTACATAAAGTCCCTCACTGCCCGCCGGCCTATAATATAATTGAGGCTTCATAACGCCACTGCCTGCCGGAAGCGTTACAACATATCCTGCACTGCTCAATCCAGTATCAGCAGTCTCTCCCTGCGACACATTAAAACTTATATCGCTTTCATTAAAATATGCTTCCTGCGGAGCACAGGCATTAACAGTCACTGTCCTGGTAGTAATATCATCCTTCGGAAAATACAGCCATAACTTGATATCGCCATTATAACCGGCAAGAACCGATGCTCTTTCAAGTTCTACAGAATTCTGCAGCACGGTCTCACTATCCGGGGATAATTCATATGTATTGTAACCACTTCTTTCTACTCCCATAGAATCCGTATATTTATAATACAGCCGTGCTTCTGTTGAGCTTCCGTTAAAATTACTTACTGTCGCTCCAAATGTAATGCTCGTAAAACTATCATTAAATTCAGCCGAATAATCCGTTATTTCTGCTGATATACGCTCTCCTATGGTTGAATATTCTTTTGTATCATATAATATTGTCTTATTATCATTATTATAAAATTTAAAAGTGTATTCAGTTCCCGGCTTCAAATCCGTAAACTCAACGTTTTTCCATTCATATATGCGGCAAGACTCCTCCGCTTCCGAATCATCGGAAGGAGCATAATAACAAACCATGCTGCCATTTTCAATAGGCTCTATATCAAGAGTAATTCTGTTTTCTTCACATACGGCGTCATGAATATGTACCTTCTCATCTGTACTTCCCGTTGTTAAAGGTTCTTCGCATACAAGCAGAGCTATAAAGTGTCCACTATCATCGGTGACTACGTAATAATTATTGTATGTACTCTCCATTTCAGATGACAATATTTTGTTATCTGAAAAATTATTGGCAGAAGACAGAGTAAAATCTCCGCTTTTCATATTCCATTTATCTTCACGATCAAAATAACAATTTAATACGCAGCTTCCGGAAAACCCGTTTTCCTTCTCAGGATCTACTTTCATTGCAGCGCCATATTTTATATATCTGTAACCTGCCACTGCATTGATTTCAATACTGCTTCCTTCCGAAAGATTATAGCTATAAATGTTTTCTGCGGTTTTAGTGAGTTTTGTCTGATTTGCAACCCTGATATTATAGGTTTCTTCAGCACTTGAGTTATACATTACAAAGTAAATTGTTTCACCTTTTTTCATATATCCGGTAGGCATTGCCAGATATTTAGGGCTGAATACGTATTGATATCTGTCAGCATTAGCTTTGTATATGTCATCCCGAATTGCCATGTATGTGTATCCGCTTCCTACTGCTTCATCAGAATAAAATGCATACTGCCCATCCTCCGGTATGGTCATTGAATAATATGCTTTATTACTCTCGCCATATGGTGCGGTAACAATTACACCTTCATTTAAAGCTGTACTATAATCAATTTCTATTATTTCATCATAAGTCTGGAGCGAATCCAATTTTTCAGCTTCTAACGCTTCCCCACCTATGCAGTCCTGGCCGTCTTCTGATTGTTTGTCTTCATTGTTGTTAATATCTTCTGGCTGATTATCTTCGTTGTTGATAACATCTTCTGGCTGGTTGTCTTCGTCGTTTGGAATATCTTCTATTTGGCCGGTCTCATTATTTGAGTCATCTTCCGTCTGAATATATTCATCATTTTCAGACGTCTCCGGTACATCTGATTCATTAAATGCAGCGTCTTCATCTATTTCATCCCCGAAAATTTCATCTAACCATGGCGTCTCATTCTGATCTGCTGCATAAGCGGTCATTGGTGATTCTAATGCAATGATACCTGCCAAAGTATATGTTAATAATCTTCTGGTAAATGTTTTTCCAGCCATATTTTTTCTCCTTTAATATGCAGTATAATATTAATTACTCAATAGACAATTTTATAAATACAGAATATAAATCTTTATTAATAGTACCATAGTCTTCATAGTTTCTCTATAATAAAATTTTTCTATTATACTTTATAAAAGCCTGCCACTACATATATAAAGTGGCAGGCAGGCTTCCTTACCTGGCAAAATACTTATCTATACCGTTTGCAATTCCATATACAATTTTCCACTGATAATCCTCCGAAGCCATCAAAAGATCCTCTTCCGGATTTGTCATATATCCCATTTCAACTATACTGACTGGAACCTGACACCAATTTATTCCACTCATTGTATCGGTTTCCCATACGTATTGCTTTTTGCAACCGGTCGATGCGGACAGCTCATCTAAAATATCTGTCGACAAGGCCTTGCTGCTTGAATATAGAGATGCATTATATGGGTTTGACTGAGTTTGACAAATAGTCATTGCTCCATTGACGGAAGTATTTTCTGAACCGTTAGCATGGATTCTTACAAAAGCATCTGCATTTTCATTATTGGCTATGGCTGCCCGCTCGGAGTTACTAATATTCACATCATTGGTTGTCCGGGTCATTATTACCGAATATCCTCTATTCAGTAATTCTTCCTCCAGCTTCAATGAAACCATTAACGTCAATTCATATTCACTTAAACCGCTGGTCTTACCGGAGGTTCCACCGGAAACTTTAGCTTTGGTTTCAGATGCTCCCGGTCCTACAGGCTCCTGTTCTGAGTTTCCTCTGCTCTGGTGTCCGGCATCTATGACTACTAAATATCCATTTTCATTGCCGGTTGTGGTAACGCCTTCAAGTACTCCAATTTCACCGGCATTTATAACATCCTGAGATTCTTCATTATCTTTATCAGCATCTATAGCCTGCCCATCATCTGAACCGCTCACTTGACCTGCATCATTTTCTGAATCATTTTGATCATTGCTTTCTAAATCAAGTTGGACATCGCTCTCTGAATCGGGTTGTGCATCGCTACCTGAATCGGGTTGTGCATGGCTTTCTAAATCAGGCTGTGTATCGTTTTCATTATCCGTCTGTGTATCAGTCCCGCTTTTCATTTGAGTATCATCGGTTTCCTGATTGCCTGTCTCAATGGTATCATTGGATAAATCATTATTTGGTTCGGATGCGGCGCCGCATGCACTAATAAAAAACGCTAATAAACCAACTCCTATAAGATACTTCAATCGACAAATCATATCTATCTTTTCCTCCTCATACTCAGCTGCTTATATTCATATTCAACCGCTTAATACGTTTTTTATGGGAATAAGAGTCAATAAACACCATAAATCCGGTATTTATTGACTCTATTTTCTAACATTACAATTTACATATATGCATAAATATAAACTTCATCCAATATGCATTCTAGTTTTCTGGAAGAGATTCACTACCCTTCTTTTTCTTGTTTTTAACATGTGCAACAATCAGAATAATTATAATAATCTCTGCTAATATAACTGCAAGCCAGATAAGACCTCCTTTTTCCAAAAATGTCTTAACAATACTGTATATCCCTTGTTTTCCATTCATTTCATCTTCTGCATACAAATTAGCATCATCCAATTTGTATAAAAGCGCATACGTTGAAAAAAGATGTGTCTGAACAGTAATCGTGTCAGCATTGTCATCCATATCATTTAGAAGTTTATATTCTCCGCCATGAACACGTAAAACATAAAATTCATGTGAGAGTGTCTTAATTGGATCCGGTATATAAAGCCTTACTTCTATTGGCATATTTAGCGCATTAACAGGCTCCCATTCATACCCTTCAGCACGCTTAAATACGGAAATATCCACATACATACCCGTATCTAAAGCCAGGCTTTCATTATTACAGTCATCAATTCCCTGTTCTATAAGCTCTATGTCGGCAATTTGAACCGAATCGTCTATACATTTTATATCAATTCGGATTTCTACTATATCGCCCTTATTTGACTGTACAATTTCCTGTGTAGTGAGTATAGCGTTCGCTGCAGCCACAACATCCGGTATATTAGCTTTACATACACTTTCATCTATATTATTTATATTGAGTAAAACCCCGCCATGCTCTAATATAAAGAACACTTTACGGAAGCCATTATTATAAGCCTCTTCCCATGCATTGTCCTCAGATTTCGGTACTATCTTTTCCTCATCCACTATTGAAGGAATATAGAAAATGTCATCCTCCGTCTCAGACAATTCAGCGTTATCCTCCTGTTCCGGTTCAGTTTCGGATGATTCCAAATCGATTTCAGATGCATCGGCGTCATAGATACCATAGTCATCTTGATTCGGTGAAAATGCGTCTTCCGAAGTTCCATCTTCTGACACTTCATTAGTATTAGAACCGGGTTGTGCGGATTTATTATCACTACTTCCGATATTATCGGATACGCCGATAATATCATTATTTTCCGTATCATCCAATGAATTTTCTCCGTCCGGCTGAGTATTATTACTTGTTCCCTTATTTGGAGCTTTAGTTCCGTATGCATACACCGTCTTTGTTACGGAAGCTGAGGCAAAGGAATTTTCGGTTGCCATATAGCGGATTTCATATGTACCCGGCTCAAGCCCTTCTACCATATCTTCATCAATTTGAATCCATTCATCACTTCCCTTCAAACAATATTCCATTTTTTCATTTACACCAGTTAGTTTACCGTCATTTTCATCCTCTGCGCTTTCGGAAACAGCTGTTATTCCTTTGGGCGCCGACGGTCTTTTGGGAACCTTAATAGTTTGTGCATTGCTGTTAGTTGTAGAATGACCATTTCCTTTCTTTATGATAGAAACGTTCTTTCCTTTCATCCAAATAGAATTAATCGGAATTTCGCCATTCTCATCTGCCTGCAATACGACGCCGTTTATTATATAAACCTCCTCCGGCTCCAGGTTTTCAAAACACTCGCCAAGATAATATATCCCCACATCAGGCATATCTTCCTTTTCAAGCTCATATCCACTAATTACCCGTGTTACGCTCTCAGAGCAAAAAGAACTCGATGTTGCTTTTATACGGATTAAATAGTTTCCCGGTGGCAGCGGTTCTACAATAATATCATCAATATCTTTCCATGCTGAATCGATTTCATTCCGGTACTGCATATCACTATCTACATTCGTCAGTTGCCCGTCTCTTGCATTTTTATAACTCTCCTTAACAGCCTCAACGTCTGTAGGCGCATCAGGTCTTGCCGGAATATCAATCACCTGTGCAACGCTATCTGTGGTGATGATATCGTCTCCCATCTTAATTATATTTAATGTACGACCAAACCACTGTGATTTAATTTCTATATTCCCGTCTGCTTCTACATATATTTCATCGCCCGCTCCTGGTTTGGCAGAAGCTATACTAACCTTATAAGCTGAATTCTTAGTAAGTCCTATCAGAGTTTCTTCAAAGAAATTTATCTCTGCATCAGGCATACTTTCGGGAGAAAGCGCATACGCTCTGATTATATATGACTCACTCTCGGAACAGAATGATTCATCAGTTGCCTTAATACGCACCAGGTAAATTCCCGGCGCAAGGGATTTTGACGTAGTTCCGGTAACAGGTGTCCATTCATCAGCTCCTTCGCGTTGGTATTCCATGGAAGAATCTAGATTTACCAGTTTTCCATCATTTGCACCATTTGCACTCTCATCTTCAGTTCCAACTTCTGTTGGTGCATCAGGTCTTGCCGGAATATTAATATTCTGTGGTTCACTGTCGTAAGTGTCAATCATATCACCGGCTTTTACAATGCTGATATTACTGTTAAACCATTCCTCCCTAATCTTTATTACACCGCCTGCCTCTGCCGTAACACTTTCACCGTCAATATAATACTCTGCTCCCGGCTTAAAAATTTTTAATGTTTCATTTATATAATCTATACTTACAGGCTCCATCTCCTCCTGTACCATATTGAAAGAAGAAATAACCTGTGTCACTATTTCGGAAGCGAATTCACTCTTGGTCGCGCTATACCGTATCTCATATTTGCCCGGTGAAAGCCCTTCTACTGTTGTGCCTTCAACTTTAGTCCATGAATCAGCGCCTTCTTTCCGATACTCCATTTTATTATTAACTCCTGTTAGAGTACCATCATTTTTCGCTTCCGTCTCATCCGTTTTTCCGGTTCCTTTCGGAGCTGAGGGACGTCTCTTAATAACAAGTTTCTGAGGAGCGCTATCCTTGGTTGTAGTTCCATTTCCTATTTTTTTGATATAAATTGTATTGCCAAACCAGTCCTTTCTGATATCAATGATACCACCTGTTATCTTATCACCATCAATTGTATATGCTGCGCCTGCAATTAAGTCTATGATTGTTTCAGCTTCATAGTCTATGCTTGCCTTCGGCGTATCTTCAGGCTTTAGTTCATATTCCTCGATTATTATTTCTGCATTGTCTGAATGGAATTTCTCACCTTCTACAGCTTTAGTACGTATATAATAAGTTCCCGGTACAAGAGGGGTCAGCGTTGTTCCACTAACAGGTGTCCATTCTGAGGCTCCTCTTTTTTGATACTCCATATCAGTATTCAAATTCGTAATCTTTCCATCTTCCGCTCCTAAATGGCTTTCATCTTCCTTTTCTATGCCTTTCGGAGCAGACGGTCTTGCAGGAATGGTGAGAGATTGTGGTTCACTGTCGCCTTTAGTTGTTCCGTCTCCCTTCCTTATTATGCTTACTGCTTTGTTGTTCATCCAGACTTCTTCTATATCTATTTCGCCTTTACTGTTTGCCGCTATTTTTTCTTTGTTAATCAGATAATCCGCTCCGCTTATAAGCCCTGTAAGCTTTTCATTCACATAATCTATTTCGGCTGTGGGCGTTTCTTCCGGATCCAACTTGACGTATGCATTTATCGTTATCTTTACGGCATCCGAATGAAATGACTTATTCGCTACTGCTTTAGTACGGACATAGTAGGTTCCCGGTGCAAGGTTGTTTATCGTTGTCCCGGGAACAGCCTTCCAGGATGATGCTCCCTCCGCCTGATACTCCATACTAGTCTTCACACCGGTAATCTTTCCGTTCTTTGCTCCTTCAGCGGTTTCATCTGTCTTACCTAGTCCTGTTGGAGCAGCCGGTCTTGCAGGAATTTTAAGAGGCTGCTCAACACTGTCGGATGTGGTGGTTCCGTTTCCTTTCTTTACTATTCTTATTTCGCTGCCTAACCAGCCTTCACTTATGATTATTGTTCCGTCACTTTCCTTCGTTGCTTCTTTGTCGTTAATCAGATAGTCTGCTCCGCTTATAAACCCTGTAAGCTTTTCATTTACATAATCTATTTTAGCTATAGGCGTTTTCTCCGGAGTCAACTTAAGCTCATATGCATTTATTGTTATCTCTTTATAATCCGAATGGAATGACTGGTCTGCCACTGCCTTAGTACGTACATAATAAGTTCCCGGGGCAAGATTGATTATCGTTGTTCCGGCAACAGCCTCCCAGGACGTTTTTCCCTTCGCTTGGTACTCCATACCGGTAGTCACGCCCGTAATCTTTCCGTCATTTTTTCCCTTACCGCTTTCATCCACTTTTCCTATGCCTGTCGGAGCAGCGGGTCTTGCCGGAATAGTGAATTGCTGCGCATCGCTGTTGATTGTGGTAGTTCCGTTTCCTTTCCTCACTATGCTTATGGGGCGGCCTAACCAACTTTCGCTTATGGTTATTGTTCCGTCACTATTTTTCGTTGTTTCTTTGTCGTTAATCAGATAATCTGCTCCGCTTATAAGCCCCGTAAGTGTTTCATTCACATAATCTATCCGGGCTTCCGGTTTATCTGCGGGGGTCTTTCCGGGTTCAGGCTCATATTCATATATTGTTATCTCTTCAGGCTCCGAACGGAATGACTGACCTGCTATTGCTTTATAACATACATAGTAAGTTCCCGGTTTAAGGCCGCTTATTGTGTTTCCGATAACAGGCTTCCAGGATGATTCTCCCTCCATCTGATACACCATCGTATTGTTAACACCCGTGATTTTTCCGTTCTCTGCCCCTTCGGCACTTTCATCCACTCCCTTTACTCCTGTCGGGGCCGCCGGTCTTGCCGGAATGTCAAGCGGCTGTTCTACACTGTCATCTGTAGTTGTTCCGTCTCCTACCTTGATTATGCTTATTGTATCATCAAACCAGTATTCTTCTATTTCTATGGTTCCTTTACCTTCTATGAATCCTTCACCAGATGCGGTTCTTTCTTCCCAGTCTATCAGGTATTCTGCTCCGGATATCAAGTTTGTAAGCAGCTCTTTTTCATAGTCTATTCTTGCATTTGGAGTTTTCTCCAATGGCAGTTCTGTCTCCGGTTTATATGCATTAATAATTACTTTTATACTGTCCGAATGGAATGACTGACCTGCCACTGCTTTGATACGGACATAATAGGCTCCCGGCGACAGGTTGTTTACCGTTGTTCTGCTTATTCCTTTCCAATCCCCGCTTCCAGCCGGACAGTACTCCATCTTACTGTTTACGCCTGTGAGCTGTCCGTTATTTGCATTTTCAGCACTTTCATCTACTCCCTTTACTCCTGCCGGGGCAGACGGTCTTTCCGGAATGTCAAGCAGCTGTTCCTCACTGTCATCCGTAGTTATTCCATCTCCCGGCTTGACAATGCTTATAGTATCTCCAAACCAGCTTTCATCTATTTTTATGGTTCCTTGAGCAGATGCGTTTATTTCTTCCCAATCTATCAGGTACTCTGCTCCGGGTGTCAGTCCCGTAAGCAGCTCATTTATATAATCTATTACGGCAGTCGGGGATTTCTCCAATGGCAGTTCTGTCTCCGGTTTACACGCATTAATAATTACTTTTATACTATCCGAATGGAATGACTGACCTTTTACTGCTTTGACACGTATATTATAGGCGCCCGGCGACAGGTTATTTACCGTTGTTCCACTTATTTCTTTCCAGTCCCCGCTTCCTGCCGGACAGTATTCCATCTTACTACTTACGCCTGTGAGCTTTCCGTCGTTTGCATTTTCAACACTTTCATCTACTCCCTTTACTCCTGCCGGGACAGACGGTCTTGCCGGAATATCGAGCAGCTGTTCCTTACTGTCATTTTTGGTTATTCCATCTCCTGCCTTGATAATGCTTATCGTATCGCCAAACCAGTGTTCTTCTATTTTTATGGTTCCTTTACCGGTTGCTTTTTTTGTTTCTCCATATATCAGGTATTCTGTTCCGGGTATCAGGCCTGTAAGGAACTCATCTATATAGTCTATTCCTGCATCCGGAGTTTCCTCAAGCGGCAGTTCTGTCTCAGGTTTATATGCATTAATAATTACTTTTATATTCTCCGAATGGAATGACTCTCCTGCTACTGCCTTGATACGGACATAGTAGGTTCCCGGTGGCAGGTTATTAACCTTTGTTCCGCTTATTCCTTTCCAGTCCCCGCTTCCTGCCAGACAGTACTCCATTTCATTGCTTACGCCCGTGAGCTTTCCATTGTTTCCTCCCTCTCTGCTTTCATCTTCTCCCGTTACTCCTGTCGGGGCAGACGGTCTTGCTTTAATTTCGAGCAATTGTTCCTCACTGTCATCTGTAGTTGTTCCATTTCCCACCTTGATAATGCTTATCTTATCATCAAACCAGTTTTCATCTATTTTTATGGTTCCTTTAGCAGTGGCGGTTTTCTCTTCCAAATCTATCAGATATTTGGCTCCGGGTATAAGACCTGTAAGAAACTCATCTACATAGTCTATTCCTGCATTCGGGGTTTCTTCCAACTGCAGTTCTGTCTCCGGTTTATATGCATTAATAATTACTTTTATACTGTCCGAATGGAATGACTGACCTTCTATAGCTCTGATACGAACGTAATATGCTCCCGGCGACAGGTTATTTACCGTTATTCCGGTTATGTCTTCCCAATCATCGCTTCCTACCAGACAGTATTCCATTTCATCGCTTACATTTGTAAGCTTTCCGTCGTTTGGTCCATCTTTGCTTTCATCTTCTCCCTTTACTCCTGTCGGGGCAGACGGTCTTGATTTGATGGCAAGTTCCTGTTCCTCACTGTTGCTTGTGGTGGTTCCATTTCCTGTCTTGACTATGCTTATTGTGCTGCCAATCCAGTCTGCCTTTATGTCTATAGTCCCTTTGGCAGATGCTTTCTTTGTTTCTCCGGCTATCAGGTATTCTGCTCCGGGTATCAGATCTGTAAGCAGCTCGTTTACATAATCTATATTGGCAGCAGGTTGGGTCTCCGGTTTTAATTCAATCTCAGGTTCATATTCATTTATTGTTATCTCTTCAGGCTCCGAACGGAATGACTGACCTGCTATGGCTTTATAACATACATAGTAGGTTCCCGGTTCAAGTCCGCTTATTGTGTTTCCGGTAACAGCCTTCCATGATGAATCTCCCTCCTTCTGATACACCATCGTATTGTTAACACCGGTAATCTTTCCGTCATTTGCTCCTTCGGCGCTTTCATCTTCTGAATCTATTCCTTCCGGGGCATCCGGTCTTGCCGGTATGTCAAGCAGTTGCTCGTCACTGTCTCCCGTGGTTTCGCCGTCTCCTTGCTTTACTATGCTTATTGTGCTATCAAACCAATATTCGTCTATGGCTATTTTCCCGTCACTGTCTGCAGCTGGTTCATCTCCGTCAATCAGGTAAAGCGCTCCGCCTATAAGATTTATAAGCATTTCATCTACATAATCTATCCCAGCTTCGGGCGTTGGCTCCGGTTCAAGCTCTGATTCATTCTCTTCTCCGCATATAGCACAAAAGCCATCCTCATCATATTTATGGTCACCGGGGTGCGTAATCTTTACATTCGGATAATCTGCCCAGTTTGCAGACACAACAACGCCACCGTGCACAGTAGCCGGAAGTTCTATAGTACTTACACCTGAACCGATTCCTACAAGTTCTAACTTAACTCCATCTCCTGTAATTGCATACTTTATATTGGCCTTTACACTTTTTATGGCAGCTAAATTATCCGCGGCAGGTAAATTATCAGAATAATACAAAACAGCATTACTACAGTTCCTAAACGAATAAGCGGTAACATTCTGAACAGAATCCGGAATTTCTATTATTCCGAGTGCTGTACAGTTACTAAATGCCAGAATACCAATAGTTGTAACTCCATTAGGAATTGTTACCGACTGAAGCGAAGTACAACCGCTAAATGAAAACATACCAATATTTGTAATACTACTTGGAATATCCACCGACTGAAGCGAAGTACAACCGCTAAACATAGAATTGCTAATCTCTTCAATTCCTGATGGCATGCTCACTGATACGAGTGAATAACAGTCACTAAATGCATGCTCACCAATAGATGCAACACTATCCGGAATTCCTATTGAAGAAAGTGATGAACATTCGTAAAAAGCATATTTCCCAATAGATGTAACATTACCGGGAAGCTGTAATGAACCAACTTTAGAACAACCATAAAACGCATACATTCCGATGGATGTTACTCCGGTTCCTATTTCAATATTTTCAATATCATCAGCATAATGGGCCCATGGTGCGCCTGAGGTTTCAAAATCATCCATAGCTCCGGTTCCGCTGATAGTCAGTGTTCCATTATCATATTCCCATGTAAGATTAGCCCCGCAATTACCACTCTTAATATCTGCCAATGAAGCAAACAGGCTAATCTCTTCCATGAATTCCGGCTCAACACTCTCCTCTTCTACTATTACAATAATATCAGGCAGGACAACATCATCTGCAAGCAATAAACCATCCGGCAGTACCGGTGTAAAAACATAACAATCCGGAGTTTCACTATCATATTCAGAAGTACACTCCCATGTAACGCCTTCTATAATGACTGTTTCAGTCAATGCCCGTGTTTCCGACTCCGTATTTGACTCCGTAATATTCTCAGACCCAGATTCATTTTCGCTCTGTCCATCCCCTAAGATATGTACATCACCTGTAGATAATGAGTACAATCGTCCAAAGTTATTATCTCCAAATATTTCCGGAGACAAAATTACACTACTCTTTGCAATAACTGCTGCAACCGTAATTCCAAATTTATGGAGTACTTTATTAGAGCTGAGTTGCACGTCAACTGCATTTGATACAACAGCTTCTTTGCTAGCGTTTTCTCCACTAACAGCTCCTTTTTCACTGTTAAATTGCTCTCCGTCACTTCTGTCTGACGTATCGGTTGTCTGATTATTCCCGCTATTATCTGTAACCGTTCCAGAATTCTCCGTTGCTTCATTGGCTCCGTTATCTGTTTCATCCGCTGGGGCGTCTGCTTTATCTTCTGCATCTGTCGTACCGGAACCAGTTTCGTCGCCTTTTTGTTCTCCGTTTCCGTTCTGCTCTCCATCTCCCGAATCATCACCGTCTTTTTTATCCCCGGTATCTACATCGGTTCCCGTACTTCCATCATCTTTTCCGGGTACGGAATCATCATTGTTATCTCCGCTTTCATCACCTTTTTCATTTTCTGTGCCGGATTTATCATCATTCGAATTATCACCTTTTCCGTCATCTTTTCCGGAGTCATCATCCGGTGTATTGGAATCCTCTGAATCGCCGGTATCATCTTTATCATCGGCATCACCAGTATTATCAGAACCGGAAGTATCGTCGGCATCATCAGTATCATCAGTATCGTCAGTTATTTTATCATCTTCTTTGGTTTTATCATTATCATCCGATGAATCATCTTCATTGTTTCCCTTATATGAACATATTGCCTCAAGTGTATCAGGTAACTCTAATTCTTCTATGGGAGTGCCGACATAAACAATCTGCTCCGATACCTCCAAAGGCAGCGGGGAAAAAGAAGTTATTACACGTTCTCCACTCCTGCTTTCTGCCGCTGAAACCGTAAGTACCTGCCATATATTAGAATCCGAAGTAATAAAGATTAGCAGACTCATCAGTAAGGTACATGCTCTTTTAAAACAATAATGTTTTCTTATATACTTTTGGGTAATCTGACTATACATGTTCCTGTTTTTCATTTCTTTCATAACGACACCTTCCCCGAAATATTATTGAATTTATTTACACATTTTCGTTAAATAATATAACTTTGAAAAAACATTCAATAGTTTTTTACGTATTAAAATAAAAGTATTAAACT
>CAMWKB010000030.1 GCA_947174705.1 uncultured Lachnospiraceae bacterium | reverse complement strand
CATCTGCTGTATATCGTTTACGCCTTGTAGAGCTTTATTATAATAAATGAAAATAAGCATCATAACATGATCTCTTGAATATTTCTTCTTCACCGGCGGCGGCAAAAGGTCATTTTTAGCATAATTATTTATCATTGTCTTGGTAAGTATCTTATCTTCACCCGGATTTCTGGTAGAACTCTTAAGCCTTGACTCCATAAAAGTAGTTACCTGATCCATATATAAATCAATATTGGGAATATCCTCTGCCTTAATATACCCAATCCTATCGAGACTCTCCATAATACTGTTAAGTAAATCCTCTGTGTTAATTGTCATAATAAAATCACGCCTTTCTTCTCACCTTATTATATAGTTTTTATTACTACATGACAAGTATTTTACATTTTAATTTTGCACACAGTCATACTTTACTTTAAAAATATGATATGATATATTATTTTAGGAAAGGCGGGGATAACTTATGAATGATAAAATTAAGAACGAATCTATAGACAATTTATTTGACGCAATCCTTTGCCTTAATGACAAAGATGAATGTTATCGTTTCTTCGAAGATTTGTGTACGGTCAACGAACTGCTTTCATTATCCCAGAGACTTGAAGTTGCCCATATGCTTACAAATAATAAGACCTACTTGGAAATTGCGGAAAAAACCGGTACTTCTACCGCAACAATCAGTCGCGTAAACCGTTCTCTTAATTACGGAAACGACGGTTACCAATTGGTCTTCGACCGCATAAAACACTAATTTTCCAACAAAAATCCGGCGTCCTTAAGCCGCCCCATGACTTTATCAAGAATTTCTTCGCTTTCTGCTTCTATAGTATGAAAATGAATACCTTCAGTCAGTTCGTTTAACGGTCTTGTCTTATTTTCCTCCACCTTCTGTACAAAAGCTTCTGCATCTGCACGGTTATTTATAATAAGGTCCACTGTAATCTGACCGTATATATCATGCTCTACAACCACGTCCAATACTCTTGCGCCACAGTCCACGATCATATTCAGTTCTTCCATTATTTCTTCATTTCGGTGTTTCACTTTAACGCTGCGTCTGCAAAATTCAGGTTTCTTTTCCTCTTCAAATAATATATAGCCTTTATTTGTAGATAAAATATTTTTGTAAGAAGCTCTAAGCAGCGCTATATCCTGCACAATAACCTGCCTGCTGACTCCCATCATGCCCGCAAGCTCCGTTCCCGATATCGGACGATTTTCCCTGCTCAAGGTTTCCAAAATCTTCTTTCTTCTGGTATCTCCTTCCATAATACGCGCTCCTCAAAATAAATTTGTAAAAAAATTATATCATAAGTTTTTTTCTATATCAAATAATGCTTTACTTTTCAGACAACTTGTGCTATCCTATTAGCGTTGTGAATAGACAATACATTTTTAAAGTTTGGAGGTATTACAATGAACAAAGGTACAGTTAAATGGTTTAACAACCAGAAAGGTTACGGCTTCATCTCTGATGAGCAGGGTAACGATGTTTTCGTTCATTACTCAGGACTTAACATGGAAGGATTCAAGTCTCTTGAAGAAGGCGCTTCTGTTGAGTACGAAGTAGTAAATGGCGAAAAAGGACCTCAGGCAGTAAACGTAACAAAGTTATAATTACAGGTCCGCGAAAAGACAATAGTGATTCATTAAGAATCTTCTACTGCCACAAATTAATCAGTGTTATATGATGTGCCTTTTCTTAATATAAATTATAAATTTTATTTTGAATTTGCAATTGTTATGACAGATTAAAAGAAGAACTTGTCGGTTAGACAAGTTCTTTTGCTATATAATCAAGCACTTCATCAAAATTCATGCTTCCGCCGAACAAATCCAGTGCGCTTCCTATTGTTACATTAATCTTATTATGCCCAAGTTCTTTAAGCAGCCCAAGATCCTCAAAAGAATGTACGCCGCCCGCATACGTAATGGGTATTTTATTCCAGTTTCCAAGCATTTTGACAAGTTCTTTTTCTATACCATTGGCTTTCCCCTCAACATCTACCGCATGTATTAGAAATTCGTCGCAAAACTGCGAAAACATATCCATATTTTCTTCATTTAATACAACTTCGGTATATTTTTGCCATCTATCGGTCACAATATAGTATTTCCCATCCTTCATACGGCAGCTTAAATCCAATACCAGCTTTTCTTTACCTGTTTCGCTTACAAGCTTATGCATATTTTCAAAATTAATTCGTCCATCGCTAAAGACATAAGAGGTCACTATTACATGTGAAGCTCCCGCATTCAAGTATTCCGCCGCATTTTCCGGTGTAATCCCGCCTCCTACCTGCAAGCCGTTTTCATATTCCCCAAGTGCAGAAAGAGCCTGCTTTTTAGTTGCCTCATAGTATTCGCTGCCCGGATGATTAAGAAGAATCACGTGCCCGTTTTTTATTTTTTTTTGGCGATATAAATTGGCATAAAATGCCGCATCCATTTTTGCGACGAAATTCTCATCCGCCATATTTCCGCTGTCTTTAAGACTGCTGCCTACAATCTGTTTTACTTTGCCGTTATGTATATCAATACAAGGACGAAATTCCATTTTTATAACCAAGCTCCTTTCTCATGCTGCGAGTTTGTTCCATTTTCCCTATTATCTTCTAATTTAATTAAACGAATATTTTATTTCCTATATGACATAATAACATAGGAACAGGAAGTTGCACAATTTCTGTTTTATCATAATGAATGCAAATAATAAATAAAACTACAGCAAAGGAGTGAAATCATGAAGAAAATAAAATCATTGTTATTGACTTCCCTTTTAGTTCTGACAATGTCCATGATGACAGCATGCGGAAGCATGGGTGATAACGGCGCTGCAAATAATAATACCACTAACGGTTCTAATTCTACCACAGGTACAGGCGCTGATGCAGCTGGCAACACAAACGGAACTAACGACACAAACACGACCGGCAATACAAACGGTACTAACAACACTGCCGGTACTAATGGTTCAACCGATAATAATGTAACAGGCGACAACAATAATGATAACAGCAATGTTAATTCAGTAACAAGCGGTGACAACACTACAGGAAACAATAATTCAGATTCAATGACCGGAGATGATACAGGTTCAGTCGGTAATGCAGTAGATGATGCCGGAAACGTAATCAAAGATGCGGTAGATGGCGTAAAAGATGGCGTTGACAATGTTGTAAACGACGTTAACGATTCAATGAACACTAAAGACAATAAATAATCGTCAGTAAAAACAACGGTCAGCACGCAAAAGTTCCAAGACGCAGCCACAACTTAGCGTCTTGGAACTTTTAGTTAACATAATATTTTACATTCTCTCCATAATCGTACCGCTGCGATATGCTTCAAGAAGATCCTCTAACTGCCTTATACTTTCACGAAGCTCCGCGCCTATATCGGTATCCGTAATCATCTGGCGCTTAGTGCTTGTCTCAAGAATAATGGTATCTGAAATAATGTCTGACTCATTAATTATTGCCGATTCGGTGGACTCAAACGTCTCATGCGCAACAAGACGCATACCGTATGAACTTGCTACCAGTGTATAACCGGCAATTCCGGTCTTCTCATGATATGCCTTGGAGAAGCCTCCGTCAATTATAAGCAGCTTGCCGCCGCACTTTACAGGCGAATCACCCTTTTTTAATTCAACCGGAACATGTCCGTTTACAATATGGGATTTATCAACATCCAGACCAAATTCCGTAAAAATTTTGTTAATCACTTCCTCATTGTCAAGCAGCCTGTAATAGCTGTTTTTTACTTCCGCATGAGGCTCTTTTTCTTCTACGAAATACCGTTCAAAAGTTGCCATTTTATCCTTGCCGAATACCGGAGAATTAGGGCCTACCCATATATACCACATGATATCCTGACCCTTTAACTTCTCCTGCAAGTCGTCATGCGTATAATATCCCTTGCGGGCATAATATTCCAGTATATCATACAGCGCCTTTCCACTGTATTCTTTACCGTATACATTGACCTTTTTGAACTCGCCGTCCTCAGTCATCGGCATACAGCCATGATAAAGCAGGTTGGAATTGTATATCTTGTAAAGGCTTCCTTTTGAAAAAAGAAATTTAACGTGCTTTTTTAACTTCTCGCATCTTACAAACGCCTGACGCAGACGCTCCATAACCTGCTCTTCTTCCTTAGTAAGTTCATAAGGCCGCTCCCTGTTTACTGTCGGGAAATCAGTATCCTTCATATGATACTCTTTTCCGTCAATTGTAATGGTATTATTTTCATAATTTATATGCTCTAATAAAAGTCTGTCATTCATTTCAAATTCAGGACGGCGCATAATAAGCTGCCCTTCAAGCTTGAACTGAATGATGGTTATTGCCTTATGCATCTTCATATCAAGGCTTAAATCCTTGGTGTCATATTCGGTATTATATTTAATACCGAAAACATCACAGTTTGTATCCTTATAGACTTCCATTGCAAAGGTAGCGAGTGGAATAAGATTAATACCGTACCCCTCTTCAAGTGTATCAAGATTTCCGTATTTGGCTGAATTCCTGATTACATTGGCAATACAGGCAAGATGACCGCTCGCGGCTCCCATCCAGACTATATCATGATTCCCCCACTGTACGTCAACGGAATGGTATTTACACAGTGTATCCATTACAATATGCGGTCCGGGACCTCTGTCATAAATATCTCCGACTATATGAAGATGGTCGATTACAAGACGCTGAATCAGATTGCTGAGCGCCGTAATAAACTCCGGCGCCCTGCCTATCCTTATAATTGTGTTAATAATTTCGTTATAATAGGCCTCCTTATTCTGAATTTCCGCCTTCTCAGTAATAAGCTCTTCTATTACATATTCAAAATCCTTAGGAAGCGCCTTTCTGACCTTAGAGCGTGTATATTTGGAAGAGACCCTTTTTGTTATCTGAACCAGACGATGAAGGGTAATTTTATACCAGTCCTCAATAGTGCTCTCATCCTCGTCACGCAATATAATTTCCAGTTTCTCCTTGGGATAATAAATTAACGCCGCAAGGCTTTTCTTATCCTTAATGCTGAGCGTATTACCAAATTCTTCATCAATTTTACGTCTCACCGAACCGGAAGCGTTTTTGATAACATGGTTGAACTGTTCATATTCGCCATGTATATCGGTAATAAAATGCTCCGTTCCTTTTGGTAAACTCAAAATCGCCTGTAAATTTATAATCTCTGTTGACGCTGCTGCCACAGTCGGATACTGCTTTGCCAGACTTCTTAAAAATCTCTGCTCTAAACTATCCATAGTATTAATGTTCCCTTTCCAAGGCCGGCCAGCCTAAGCTTCAATAACATCTTTCATATCATACATCCCTGCTGGCTTACCGGCAAGGAATTTCGCCGCCTGAATCGCGCCTTTTCCAAATACGGCCTTAGAGTACGCCCTGTGTGAAAAGGTAATAACTTCATCGGCTCCCGCAAAAATCACGTCATGGTCTCCCACTATTGTACCGCCTCTTACGGCGCTTATTCCGATTTCCTTACTGCTTCTTTTCTCTCTCTTTGTACTTCTGTCATAAACATAACAATAGTTATTATTAAATTCTTCATTGATGGAGTCCGCAAGCGCAAGCGCTGTTCCGCTTGGTGCATCCAGCTTCTGGTTATGATGTTTCTCCACAATTTCAATATCAAAACCTGCGGGCGCAAGTACCGAAGCTGCCTCCTTCAATAATTTGAGCAGCATATTTATGCCAAGCGACATATTCGCTGATTTTAAAACCGCCGTCTCCTTGGCCGCTTCCTTAACCTTAGCAAGCTGTGCCTCGGACAGTCCCGTTGTACACAAAACACAGGGCAGCTTCTTATCCACGCAGTAATCAAGCAATGCATCCACTGCTGCCGCCGTACTGAAATCAATAACTGCATCCGCTTCTATATCGCACTTGTTTATGTCCGTAAAAACAGGATAGGAATTTTTTCCCTCATCATATGCGTCTATTCCGGCAACAATCTCTATTTCATCATCCTGCGAAATAAGCTCGGTAATAGTTTTTCCCATTTTTCCGTTACATCCGTTCATTATAACCTTAACCATATTATAACCATGCCTTTCATTGTTAATTAGATTATTGTTAAACTATTATCAATAGTTACTATTGATTATAATATACCATACTCTTTCATTGCGCCGCGGAGTCTTTCTACATTGGCAGGCTCCATATCGGTGAGCGGGCGTCTGAGTGAGCCGACTTCTTTACCCATAAGGTTGAGTGCTGCTTTAACCGGAATAGGATTTACTTCGCAGAAAAGTGCATCACACAACTCAATTGCGCGCAACTGTTCATTGCAGCTTCCCTCAACATCGCCCTCGAAGAATTTTGAACAGATTTCATGCGTCTGTCTGGGAGCTACATTGGAAAGTACCGAAATAACGCCCTTGCCGCCAAGTGACAGAAGCGGAACTATCATATCGTCATTTCCCGAATAAATATCAATTTTACCCTGTGCAAGCGAAGCTAATTTAGCTACCTGTGAAATATTCCCGCTTGCTTCCTTAATTCCTACTATGTTTGACACCTCGCTGCATATCCTTACTGCAGTCTGTGGCAAAATATTACAGCCGGTTCTGCTCGGCACATTATATAAGATGATTGGCAGCTTAACAGAATCAGCTATCTGTTTAAAATGCTCGTATAAGCCATTCTGCGTTGCCTTATTATAGTAGGGCGTCACGGTAAGCAGGCCGTCCACGCCGTATTTCTCAGCTTCCGTAGAGAGATAAACCGCTGTCTCGGTACAGTTAGAGCCGGTTCCTGCAACCACCGGAATCCTGCCGTTTACAGTCTCCACACAGAATTTTATTACATCCAGATGTTCTTCGTGTGTAAGAGTGGAAGCTTCTCCTGTAGTACCGCATACTATAATCGCATCCGTTCCGTTCTCAATCTGAAACTCTACAAGCTCCGCAAATTTCTCATAATTAACACTGCCGTCCTCATGAAAAGGAGTAATTATAGCTACTCCTGCGCCTTTAAAAATTGCCATATCCTATTTCCTCCCGTTTATTTTTTTGAGCCAAAAAAGGCTGACCACACAGGGCCAGCCTTAACTTTTAAAATAATCTAATTATAATAATCTAATAGTTAGAATATTTAGATAGCGCCCCATCTGATTCGATGACAGTCATACAGCTCTTAACTGTACGCCCAAGAAACGATTTACAGACAATCTCTTCTTTCGGCATTTTCCCCTTTCGGAATGTCTCTTCTGCGCCTGCCGCATCAACATTCTTACTAATAAAAAACGCAACCTCTATCAACTCTCTTATATATTTTAGATTATCATAACACTGTAGTATATTTTTTGTCAATATACAGCGCCTTAATTATTATATTATACACTGTTTCTCATACTTTTCAGATTTGGTTCTCATTATCTTGACTGAATGGTCTCCACCTTGGTAACTTCGTCCGCCAGCTTATAGACTTCATCATTATGTACAACACCGGTCATAATAATTTCCATGTCTTCAGGTTTACATAACAACAATGTTCTTAGTTCTTCAACCGAAATAATACCGTTATCAATAAGCTCAAGTACCTCATCCAGAATCAGAAGGTCACATTCGCCGGTGTTCATAACTTTTTTGGCAAAATTTAAGCCGTTCTTGATATTGGCAATTTCTTCTTTCTTGTTTTCTTCAGAAAGCAGTCTGAAATCTTCGTCCGATTTCTCAAAACGGAATACCTTGATTTCCGGCTCTAAGCGTCTTACAAATTCCGAATCCGACATTCCTCTTTTTTTAAGAAAACGTATGATTACAACATTTTCACCTCTGCATGCTTTCTGCAAAGCCTTTCCAAGTGCTGCGGGGGATTTGCCATGCCCATCCCCGCTATATATATATATCATGCCCTTTTCCATATTGCACCTCGTAAATTTCAAACATTTTGAAACCCGATGCCTATCATAGCACAATTGTCAGGGAAACGCAACTTTTTTAATCTTGTTCATCCTCTATTATTTCCAGTTTACTTACGGAAACCTCATATGCTACTCTTCGCTCAAGCTGATCTTCGGCAATCTTCTTCATATATTCCCTGCTCTGTATCCTGCCCCATACGGCACATCTGCTGCCTACCGTAAAAGTACTGGCAAAACGGGCATTTCTCCCCCAGCATATACATGGTATGTAATCCGATTTTCCATAAGGCCTGTTGACCGCGAGCAATAAATCCGCAATCTCCCTTCCAAGCGGCGTCTTCCTGTAAATCGGTTCCTTGCAGATAAATCCGTCAAGAAAAATCTGATTGGTCTTGACGCTCTCTTCAATATCATCCACAAAGTCTATTTCCCTTGCAAATACTGAAAGCACCAGCTTATTCTTTTTCTCCTCATGCCTGTTATACGAGCGGAACTGTCCGGTGATGCTGATTTTCATTCCTTTGTAGTCCTCATTCACATCAAGCAGTCTTTCTGATGCCATAACCGGAATGATATCTGTGGAATCGCTCAATCTGTCCACTCTTACATCCACCATATAGAAACCTTCTCCAAATATTTCATGACTAAATACAAAATCACTCACGATTTCTCCCATTATAGTCACCTGGTTGTTTTCAATTACCTTATCTGTCATGTTTTGTTCTCCCTTCTTTGTTAAAGAATCTTACTCTTTAAGAATTTTTTCGGTATGTATTATCAATATATGACTTAAGTTTAGAATTAGAACCTTTAACTATCGCGTAAATTACTTGCAACTTTTATAACATAGTGATATACTTACTGAGTTTGCTAGGATGCTGCGCTCATAACCTGAGCGTTCCTATAATTATAATATATTTGTTTGAATAAGTATGTATAAAAATTATGATATTTTTCTTAAAATTTTATGTAGAGAAAGGTACGGTTTTTTTATGAATCAGGTAAGAGAAGATATAAGGAACATTGCAATTATAGCCCACGTCGATCATGGTAAGACAACGCTTGTTGACGAGCTTTTGAAACAGAGCGGCGTATTTCGTGAGAATCAGGAAGTTGCGGAACGTGTAATGGACTCTAACGACATTGAAAGAGAGCGCGGCATAACAATTTTGTCAAAAAATACAGCTGTTATGTATAAAGACGTCAAGATTAATATAATCGATACTCCCGGCCATGCAGATTTCGGCGGCGAGGTCGAGCGTGTCCTTAAAATGGTAAACGGCGTAATTTTGGTAGTAGACGCCTTTGAAGGTCCCATGCCGCAGACCAAGTTTGTTTTGAAAAAAGCTCTGGAGCTGGATTTGTCCGTTATCGTATGTATTAATAAATGCGACAGACCGGAAGCAAGACCGACCCAGGTTGAAGATGAAGTCTTAGAGCTTTTAATGGATCTGGATGCAAATGACAAACAGCTTGACTGCCCCTTTGTCTATGCTTCGGCCAAAACAGGTACCGCTACTACACAGCTGACCGTAAAAGGCAAGGATATGACTCCGTTATTTGACACTATTTTAGAGCATATTCCCGCACCTACAGGTGATCCCGAGGCCGGAACGCAGGTTCTTATCAGTACAATTGACTATAATGAATATGTAGGCCGGATAGGCGTTGGAAAAGTTGATAACGGTACAATTAAGGTCAATCAGGAAGTTGTTATTGTAAACCATCATGAGCCTGATAAAATGAAAAAGGTAAAAGTAAGCAAGCTCTACGAATACGACGGTCTTAATAAAATAGAAGTAAAAGAGGCCGGAATCGGCGCTATAGTAGCAATTTCGGGAATTTCAGACATTCATATCGGAGATACCTTATGTTCTCCCGAAGCACCGGAACCCATTCCTTTCCAGAAGATTTCCGAACCTACCATTGCTATGCACTTTATTGTGAATGATTCACCTCTGGCAGGTCAGGAAGGAAAATACGTTACCAGCCGTCATATACGCGACAGACTTTTCAGGGAACTTAATACCGATGTTTCCCTGCGTGTGGAAGAAACCGAGACTACTGAGGCTTTTAAGGTATCCGGAAGAGGCGAGCTGCATCTGTCTGTTTTAATTGAAAATATGAGAAGAGAAGGCTATGAATTTGCGGTAAGCAAGGCAGAGGTCTTATATAAAACCGATGAAAACGGCAAGAAACTTGAGCCTATGGAACTTACCTATATAGATGTACCGGAAGAATTCTCCGGAACTGTAATTGAGAAACTTAGCCAGCGAAAAGGCGAACTCAGGAACATGGGACAGGCTTCCGGCGGTTATACCCGTCTGGAATTCTCTATTCCTTCAAGGGGACTTATCGGCTATCGCGGCGAATTTATGACAGACACCAAAGGAAACGGCATCATGAACAGCGTATTTGACGGCTACGGCCCATACAAAGGCGATATCCAGTACCGCAAACAGGGGTCTCTTATAGCATTTGAAGCAGGCGAAGCCATTACCTACGGTCTTTTTAATGCACAGGAGCGCGGTACGCTTTTTATAGGTGCAGGCACCAAGGTATATGCCGGTATGGTAGTCGGACAGAATGGGCGCGGTGAAGATATTGAATTAAATGTCTGCAAGAAAAAGCAGCTCACCAATACACGTGCTTCCGGCTCAGACGAAGCCCTCAAGCTTACGCCACCCAAGGTTTTAAGTCTGGAACAGGCGTTGGAATTCATTGATACTGATGAGCTCCTTGAAGTAACTCCGGAAAGTCTGCGTATCCGTAAGAAAATACTGGACCCTACGCTGAGGAAACGTGCGGCAATGTCGGCGGCGGCTAAGGCAGAATAAATAACGAGTGATATTATATATTTGGAGCGGATTAGTCGAAAAATAACTTTTGACTAATCCGCTCTCATTATATGCCTAAGGCTAACGTTGCTATACGGAAGTATATTAGCAGTGAAATAGCGTCAACTATGGTTGTGATAAACGGGCTTGCCATTACTGCCGGGTCCATTCCTATTTTTTTTGCGAGCATGGGGAGGGTAGAGCCTACAATTTTGGCTACTATAACGGCCATGAATAGGGTAAGGCAGACTACAAGGGCTACCTGAAGCGATACCTTCTCAACCAGCATTATCTTTATGAAATTGCAAACTGCAAGTGTCAATCCACATAATACTGCAGTGCGGATTTCTTTCCATACAACCTTAAGCCAGTCTTTAAATTCGATTTCATCTAATGACAGTCCGCGGATAATAATTGCGCTTGCCTGTCCTCCGGCGTTGCCGCCTGTATCCATAAGCATGGGGATAAAGGCTGTAAGTACCACATATCTGCTTAGCGCATCCTCAAACGAAGCTATAATCCTGCCCGTAAAAGTGGCAGATATCATCAAAAGAAGCAGCCAGGGAATACGCTTTTTCCACGATTCAATAACACTTGTTTTCATATATGGTTTATCTGACGGTACGATAGCCGCCATCTTTTCAATATCCTCTGTTGTCTCCTCTACCAGGATATCCACAACATCATCGACGGTAATAATACCTACAAGCCGTTCTTCATTATCCACAACAGGCATTGACGTAAAATCGTACTTCTTAAACTGACTTGCTACTTCCTCCTGGTCCATCAGGGTATTCAGGGAAATTACGTTTTCATGCATTATATCCGCGATTACGGCATCAGGAGAACTAAGCAGCAGATATCTCAGCGCCACCGTACCGATAAGTCTCCTGCTCTTATCCAGTACATAGCAGATATTGATGGTCTCACTGTCTACCCCTACCTTACGTATTTTCTCGATTGCCTGCTGCACGGTCAGATTTTCCTTTAAATCCACGTACTCCACAGTCATGATACTGCCTGCCGAATCCTCCGGATAACGAAGCAGATGATTAATATCCCTTCTTGTATCCGCACTGGCATGAGCAAGCAGCCTTTTCACCACATTGGCCGGCATTTCTTCTAACAAATCCGTAGCATCATCCGCCATCAGATTATCAATAATATTCGCGGCGTCGCGGTCTGACAAAGAAGTAATTATATACTGCTCTGTCTCAATCTCCAGATATGAAAATACATCTGCAGCCATGCTTTTAGGAAGAATACGGAAAAGTTTAAGCAAATCCTCCCTCTCCATTTCCTCCATATACGCAGCAATATCCGCCACATTCAGATTAGTTATAAACTGACGCAGCTTCAAATACTGTCCTGATTTCAACAATTCCAATATTTCTTCCATAATATCAACGCCTTTCTTTCAAAAGCTGAAATATTTATTTTTCATCCTATGTAGTATAGATTTTCTATCTTCTCAATCTTCGCTCTGCCTGCGGTTGCCTCTATAACTTCTTTTCTGACAGCCGCCTCCTCTTCATAAGGAATCTTAACCTTAAACGACACTACATCCGTATACATTGCGTCCTCTATTATAATGTTTCTTAACCCCATTATATACTGTATCTTTCCGATTCCGTTATAATCCGTTGTAATTTCAAGCAATGTACCATATTTCATTGTACGCACATCGCTTGCGTTTATACCGGCCTGCGTGGCCTGCGTATATGCGCGTACCAGACCTCCTGTTCCAAGCAGAGTTCCGCCAAAATATCTGGTTACAACTACAACCACATTGCGTATTTCCGCCCCCAAAAGCACCTCCAAAATAGGCTTTCCGGCAGTTCCTGAAGGCTCGCCGTCATCGGAGAATCTCACAAGCTGCGCTTTTTCCCCTATTACGTAAGCATAACAGTTATGCCTTGCATCCCAGTACTGCTTACGCATTGCTTCTATATATCCAAGAGCCTCTTCTTCTGTCTGCACCGGCATAACATTTGCTATGAAACGCGACTTTTTTTCTTCTATCTCACCTGTTCCGCCCTCTATAACTACTTTGTATGGCTCTTTGTTGGTTTCCATTTGCCTTCCTCTTTCATTAAGATTTATATCAATATATTAACATACGCAGGAATAAAAGTGTATAAAATTGTGAACAATTCCTATTGGTAATCCCTATTGAGTTTTATTATTAAGACAGAAGGAAGAGAGTTACAATTTATTTACGATTTAATTAAGATTTAATTAATTATCACCTAAAACCTTTATTTACTTTCCAAGATTTGCTATAATAAGGCGAAAAATAAATTTTTCGCCTGCGAGTTTGGACTTACGCCCAAACGTCGCCAGAAATAACATTGTATAAATAAAATCCTATATCATTTTAGGAGGCAATATATATGAACTATGGAAAAAAGGGTGTCCGTAAAAAACAGAAGGCACTTAACTCTAAATCTAAAAAGTGGGGGAAAAAGTTAGGTTTTACCTTTGTACAGGTATTTCTTATTTTCATTATTTCTGTAGGTATTATAGGTGCATCGGCGGGAATCGGCGTATTTAAAGGTATTCTGGCCTCTGCTCCGGATATCGGAAATATAGATGTAACTCCCTCAGGCTTTTCAACCTTTGTATATGACATAAAAGGGAATCAGACGGCAAAACTGGTATCTACCGATTCTAACCGTATACCGGTAAGTATGGATATGGTTCCGGAGAACCTTACCCACGCCTTTGTTGCAATCGAAGATGCACGTTTTTACGATCACAACGGCATAGATATCAAGGGTATTATACGTGCCGGAGTAAACGGAATACGCAGCAAATTTAAGTTTCATGAAGGCGCCAGCACTATTACGCAGCAGCTTCTGAAAAACAACGTATTTACAGACTGGACAAGTGAAGATTCTCTTACGGATAAGTTTAAACGTAAGATTCAGGAACAATACCTTGCTCTTGAGCTTGAAAAGGTCATGGATAAGGATGATATTCTTATCAATTACATGAATACCATCAACCTTGGGCAGAATACCCTCGGTGTTCAGGCTGCCTCACAGAGATATTTTAACAAATCGGTGAGTGATTTAACTCTGTCTGAGTGCGCGGTTATCGCCGGTATTACACAGAACCCGACCAAATATAATCCGATTACCCATCCGGATAAAAATGCTGAACGCCGCGAAAAAGTTCTAAAGGATATGTGTGATCAGGGCTATATCACCCAGACCGAACGAGATCAGGCACTGGCAGATGACGTATATTCACGTATTCAGATCGTAGATTCGGAAAACGGAGAAAACACCGTAAATACATATTTCGTAGATGCGCTTACGGATGATGTATTGGAAGATCTGGTTGCTTTAGGATATAACGAAACACAGGCATACACCCTGCTATACAGCGGAGGTCTTAAAATATATTCCACACAGGACCCTGATATTCAGGCAATATGCGATGAAGTATTTGCGGATGAAAACAATTATCCGGCCAATACCAAATGGTATCTGCATTACGAGCTTACGATCGTACAGGCTAACGGCGACAGGGTTAACTATAGTACCGAGATGTTCAGAGATTTCTGGAAACAAAGTAAAACCGGCTATAATCTGATTTATTCCACACAAGAGGAGGCCTATACCGATATTGAGCTGTATAAAGAAGCTATTTTAGGTCCGACTGATGAAGTTTTCAGCGAAACAATCTCTATGACTCCGCAGCCGCAGGTTTCACTTGTTGTTGAGGACCAGCACACTGGCTATATTGTAGCAATGGAGGGCGGACGAGGCGCCAAATCGGGAAGCCGTACACTTAACCGTGCAACCGATACGGTAAGACAGCCCGGCTCTACGTTTAAGGTTGTATCTACTTATGCGCCCGCACTTGACAGCGCAGGACTGACCCTTGCCACTGTTATTAACGATGCACCGTTTAATTATATAGGCGGACGTCCCGTCGGTAACTGGTACGGTGAAGCATACAAAGGTATAAGCTCTTTCAGGGATGGTATCCGCGAATCCTTAAACGTCGTAACCGTTAAGGCTCTAACATGGATTACACCAAGACTTGGTTATGATTATCTTATTAACTTTGGCTTTTCTACCCTTGAAGAAAGTAAAGAAATAAATGGGCAGATATACTCTGACATCCAGCAGTCATTAGCGCTTGGTGGTATTACAAACGGCGTTACCAATGAAGAACTAAACGCCGCTTATGCCTGCATTGCAAATAACGGAACATATATTAAGCCTAAATTATATACAAAAGTACTGGACCATGACGGTAATGTTGTTCTTGACAATACACCGCCTCAATCCAAACAGGTTATAAAGGAAACCACCTCTTTCCTACTGACTGACGCAATGGTGGATGTTGTATCTGCCGCAGGCGGTACAGGCGGATCAGTTAATTTCGGAAATATGGCAATTGCTGGTAAGACCGGTACCACTTCAGATTATAACGACGTCTGGTTTGCCGGATATACACCTTACTATACGGCAACTACATGGGCAGGCTTTGACAATAATGTCAAACTAAAGGGTGATGAGAAAAACCTTGCCAAGAAGCTTTGGCGTGCAGTTATGTCCAAAATACATGAGGAGTTACCAAGCCAGTCCTTCAATGTTCCAAGCGGCATTGTAACGGCTGCGGTATGTTCCCGCTCGGGTAAACTGCCAATCGCCGGCTTATGTGACGGAACTATAAAAACCGAGTATTTTGCAGAAGGTACCGTACCTACGGAAAGCTGTGATGTACATTATGTCGGTCCGATTTGCCAGTACAGCCTGCTTCCGGCCACCGAATTTTGTCCCTTCAGGACAGACGGCGTTCTGGAGCTGCCGCTTATAGAAGACATCTCTCTGCAAAGCGGTAATCCGGCTGCCACCACCGAGGTAGTAAATGAGGATGGCTCGATAAGCACCGTACCTGCAGCGCCGACTACAAATATATGTCCTCACAACGCAGAATTCTTTACAAATCCGGAGCATGAAGCAATAATAAACCAGCAACGGGGTGAAATCAACCAAAGAAATGCTGCAGCAGCGGCTGCTGCGGCCGCCGCTGCCGAACAACAGCCGGCTCCTGCCGAAACTCCGCCGCCAGCCGCAGAATAATAAGATAACTTATGTAATTTTATATGCAAGCATTTAAAAAAGGAATCTGAAATTAATCAGATTCCTTTTATTTCTCTTATTTTTTCTTCCAAATCAGTAATCATATTCTGTGCATTTTCTATTGCCCTGCACTGTTCTTCGTAATCGGCCTCAGGCTCCATTCCATGAAGCTCATAATATAACCTGCCGATTTCCGTATAGTTCCTCTTCATTACATCTTCATTGGTCTTAATCTGGCTCTTTAAATTAGCTATTTCCACCAAATCCCTGGCCTTATCCGTAACTTCTTTTCCCTTAACGGAAATTGTTTCGCCTAGTTTGTTTGCAATGTTTTTTGCATCAAAGCTGTTCATCTCATCTCTCCTTACTATTATATAATTGATATGGCATATCTACTTAAATTTACTCACCCAACAATATTTTTTGCAATTTCTTCAAATTCATATGAGCCATTGAATAATCCGCGCTTATCTTATTGGCAGTCGTTTTCGGGGAAATAGCAGAATGAATATAAAAGGTGTCAATCCCGACATTTTTCGCCCCTGCTATGTCACTGCTTAAATCATTCCCTATCATCAGCGCCTCATTAGGGTTAATACTATATTGCTGTAATAAAAGCTTAAAAAAACTCTCATCCGGCTTCTTTACACCGTAGTCCGAAGAAATCATTATTCCGTCAAAGCTGTCATATATCTGTAAATATTTCAATTCATATTCCGTAAAAATGCGCTGCGCATTGGATAACAGGAAAACCCTGCTCCCACTCGCCCTAAGCTGTTGTAATAACTCCTTTGCGCCGGCATACAAGCGTATATATGATGTAGACAAGACTCTGAACATCTGAGCAGTATGAAGTACCAGTTCACGTGAAGGCTGTATGCCCTTACTTGTATATAACTCTGCAAATACTTCCTCTATTGATATTTCCGGATACGCTTCATGAGAATAACGCTCCTGTTTAGTATCCTGTTTACGTTTTTCTTTAGCATGCACGAGTGATAAATAGGACTCATGCAGAACCTGTGGTAAATAGTCAGCGCCGTAATATCCGTATAACAGGCTCAACTTATTCCATAACGTATGTTGTTCTTCATTTGTCCTTATATCTACCAGAGTTCCATATAAATCAAAAATATAATCGTGATATAATTTCATCTTTTTTCAACTTTACAGCTCGGTTTTTCCTGTAATAACCCGTTCATATGGCATAAGCATACCGTCTGTTAATTTAATTTTGGATTTTATTTTGTTCTGAGGCAGCTTCATAAGCAGTCCTACCAGCTTCATAAATATAATCGTCCCTATTTTTTTCTGCGGAAAATCATATAAACGGTTTCTTCTGTAGAATCTGTGGTCTTCCTGCATCATCCCCTGCATCTCGTATACTAAATCACGAAAAATCTTCTTTCCGCCTACTCCGTAAAAGTTCTCGTTAATTCTGATTCTATGCTCAAGAGCATAAGCAAGTTTGTCTGCACAGGATTCCGGTGAGTCAGCTCCCACGCCCTCATTTGTTGCTATTCCTGCCAGGAAGTTTCCACCCACCTGGGATCTTCCTTCCAGAATCATTTGTAAATTCTCCTCCTGTGAAAATTCCCCGTCAATTATATAAGCGGTTGGTTTTCCCATGGTCACCGCACGATGCCCATTACAGAACTGCCTGTCATCATAGGTTTTAAATAAAGTTCCCATAGAATGATCTTTAATAGAGAAAGCATACACAATGCTGTCTGCATGCTGAATCTTTTTGCGGAGAAGCTCATCAAAGCCATCCTTATAAACACAGGTACCGTCCGCTGCACAGTTAAAACAGCCAAGACAGCCGCCGCTAAACTTAAAGTCCTGTAAATTTACCACATGACTGGCATAAGGCAGTGCTTTCCTAAAATCAATAATCATTCTGCGCAGTCTCTCATTTTCTTTCACACAGTCAGTTACAATTACTATATTATATTTCCTGTTTTTATCCTTTATCCTGCGATTATCCCGCTCTTCAACAAAAATACTGCTTTCTTTCTCTATTATATGTTTAATATAATTCCAATACGTGATAATCTGCAGCTGTCCCACTTTACCAAGCAGGTCGCTCATATCCTCTGAAAATCCCCTGATAACCTTCATTCCCATATCCCTGCAGTTATCTTCTATATACCTATGCGCTGTCACATCATAGAAATGCTTGGAAGTGGTTATCTGTGTTGCATATTTTCCTTTTAAGTCAATATCCTGCTCTTTTAACAGCGAAATAAAACGATGAAGCTGTGAAGGAGCTATAAAAGTATATACCGGATAAGCAAAAAGTATCATTTCCGCTCTTTCCGCCGCCTCACATACTGCGGACATATCATGCTCCAGCTGTACAATATTTGCTCCGGCATGAATAACCTCAAATTCATCCTTAGGAAATTTCTTTTGCAAAAAACGTATTGTCTGATAGGTAACGCTGTTCTTACCCTTTGGACTTCCATTAATAACCAGTATGTTCATGCTTACTACATCCCCCAATCCAAACAAAATCTGTATAAATCCAGTGACAAACATACTTTTATTACTGTATTGTCACCTCATGTGTTATAAGATAAAAATTATCCCTAAGCGCTTCAATCTGCCAGTTTATTCTGTATAATGACGCATCCAACTGCGATATTGCACTATCCATATAACCCTGTCTGTAGTCATTTGACTGATATGCCCCATATACTGATGAGAACATAGAATCCCCGGATACTAAATTACTAAATGTATAGCTTCCTTTTCCTCTTGTGACAAGATTTCGATAACAATCGTTATAGTATTCTTGCAGCGTAGTCATTGCATTTTCCTTAGAGTAGCCTAAATCGGTAATACTTCTTCTGCTATCGTAATCTTCCTCTTTATTTTCGGTTTCATCAGTATTATCGCTGTCGCCGCCCTCCTCACTGTCACTCTTCTCCAGATTCCGGTATTTCGTACCATTACATGGCGGAAGATAAACCGAAAGACTCTGCCTTAAATGATTCCATGAAAAGTCCGCATCCGATTTGTTAAAATAATCATATGTACCGCTTCCCGTATCATCCCATGTCACATCCACATTGTAATAACCGTCATCCAAAGCAGTTATATCCCATGCATGGCTCTCTCCTGCATATCCCGTACAGTAATAGCAGGGAATTCCCAGTTTCTGCATTATATACTGAAAAGCCCTTGCATAACCTGCACATACCGTTCTGCCGTTTACAAGTGCACTGTATGCGCTCTGGTTTATTTTGGCAAAGTCTACATACTCTATCTTCGAGATAAGCTGGTCGTGCACATATTTTTCTTTTTCATAATCAGTGCCAAATTTTCCGGCTTCATCAATAATTTCCTTAGCCTTCTGGTTAAAAGTAGTTTTTTCAGAGCTTAAGTTATCCGCCGTATAGTTGAACTGCAAATCAATTTCCACACATTGTCCGTCGCTCTTGTACTTACATGAATATGCGGTATCTACCCAGAACAACTCCGGATGGTCATTGTAAACCGCTTCAAATGCATTTTTAAGTTCACTTAAAGATACATTTTCCACAGGTGCAAACCTATCATTAAGCGCATTGGCATTAGCATAAATCTGACGATATAAATGCTGCCCTTTGGCATCCAGCATATAATAATAAGGATAGAACCGTGAATCAAATCTGAGTGAATCGCCGGTTTCCCCGACACCTAACTCACTACGAAGCTGCTCGGCCTCCTCGTCGTCTATTTGACTGTTGTCACCCTTAACAGGCTCGTAGCCGTTTTTACCGGCCACATCCGCAGGAACCGAAATTCCGAACATCGACATATCGACCTGTGACGCAGTATCATCATCTTTACGCTCATCCGCCCATACAACTCCGGTCGGACGCGTCTCATACTGCGGTGTAGGTGTCTCCGGCGTTACTTCCGCCACACTTATTGTCTGTATCTGATTGCCGCTCACCGAAGCAACGTCATTATTATTGTCCGGTCTAATCACAATATCCGATGCATAAGGCGAACTGCCTATTTCATCAAGCTTAAGCGTCTTTGCAATCTGTCCTGAAAGCTCCGGTTTCATTGCACAGACCATAATAAAGCCGCTCAACAATACAAATATAATAAGCACTCCATATAAAATCTTCTTTATAATCTTCATAGCATCCGACCTTCTTATGTTTATTGCTTTATTTAATAACCATTGTTATCAAATAGCAGTCCTTTTAGTTTACGACTGCTATCAGGCACTTATTAATATTCCTTACTTACATCCTTTAAATCATATAACTCCTTAAAGGTATTTAAATCCTTTTCATTTCTAACAAGCATTACCTCTTCAAAGTGTCCGGTATTAATATCCTTAAAGCCTGCTACCTGCTCTCCGGTGCAGATACTACACCTAAGAACAGGTCTTTTGTTTTCTTTGTCATATTGCTTTACTACACGCTTTTTACCAAACATTGATTTCCGGCTCCGTATTCATCTAAAATTTAAATCTTGAATGCGTTAACTGCATCGCTAAGTTCTCTGGCCTTATTTTCCAACTCAACTGTCGAGTTATGCAGATTATCAATCATAGTAGTCTGATTCCTCAACGAATCATTTACCGTAGATACCGAAGCCGAGGTTTCTTCCGATACGGACGAAATATTATCAATCGCTGCCAAAGTATCATTTCTATGACTTTCCATACTTTCTATTGTAACTCTTAACGAACCTATTTCATCAATAAGACTTTCGAGATAGTCATTCATGTTACCAAATACATGAATTGTATCATTAACAGTTACGCTCTGCCTTGATACTATTTCCTCTGCCTCCGACGCAACCTTAACCGTATCCTCAGCATAACTCTTAATCTGCTGCATTACATCCTGAATCTGCTTAGCAGCTCCGATTGTACCATCGGACAAAGAACTTACCGACTGTGCTACAACCGCAAAACCTCTTCCTGCTTCTCCTGCCCTTGCAGCCTCAATAGACGCATTGAGGGCAAGAAGATTAGTTTCTTCCGCAATACCATTAATAACTTCAACAAAGCCCTCGACTGAAGATAAACTCTCTTCAAGATTTCTGATATTATTCGTAACATTCTTGGTAATATTAGTGGTATCCGCAGATTTGCTGGACAAATCGTCCATAGTAGACATTCCTTCTGCGATAATACCCTTGGTATTCTCGGTAATCGAACCCATGTTCTGCACAGTTTCTACCGCCATGGTAATTCTTGTAGACAACTCATCCATCTGAACAGCGCAGTTCTGCGAATCGTTTGCCTGACTTGTCAATCCTTCACTCATTTCATCCACCGCAGATGCAATCTGTTCGCTTGAGCTTGTAATTACCTCCGATACTTCGGCGAGCTTCTCCGTAGATGTTGAAACATTTTCCGCAGTCTTCAGCACCTGTACAATAAGATTTCTGGTATTATTAACCATATCAGCTGTACTCTTTGCCAACAGTTTAAACTCATCCTTCCTGTCAGTATTGATACTTACAGTCAGGTCACCACTTGAAACTATCTCCAGCTTATCACTAATCTGTCTGATTGCCGCAGTAATTCCGATTATTATAAATATACCTGCGGCTATTGCAATAAGGCAGGCAATAACAACCATTAAAAATGTAATATTTTTAATTGAATCCGCCCCTGCATTTACCATGCTGACGGGTACCATTGCACAGATAGCGGAACCATTCATTGCGCTTTTGCTTATCATAAAAAGATATTCTTCATTATTATACTTAACATAATCGATAATTGTTGCTGCCGGGTCTGCCATTGCCTCAGTATAATAAGACTGATTAAGGAAAGAAAAGTCTCCGTTTTTCACTATTTCATTCCCATTAAGCAAAAGTTCCCTGCCATCGGCTGTAATAAATGCAGATATACTTCCTTCTCCCAAATCCAACTCGCCAATAATATCCGCCATGGCCTTACTGCTGTAATCAACAACAATACATGCACGTCTTGTTGTCATAGGCCTTATATATGAACAAATATAATTATCAGCCGAGTAATCTGAATAATAATTAGAGAAAATCTCATCTATATACTCATGGGAGCCAATCCAGCTTCCGCTAAGCGTCTCAAGGCATACTGCCTCAGACTTGTCTGCTAAGTCACTGTAAAAGCCTGGAACTTCCGCTTCACTGTTATATGTAGATATTACCGAAAGTCCGCTTGTTGGAATAATATATATATTTTCCAAAAATCCGTTACCATTTTGCTTTACTTCAAGATCAACCGACACGCTGTCTATAATTTCAGCCTTACTCCATTCATTATAAATAGCCCCTGTTGCCAGTCTCACAAGATCTGTATCATAATATAACTGCTCTGATTCCGATATCGCAGACTCAAAACCAAAATCCAAATACTCAACCGCCATCGCCATTGCCTTAGACATGGAATCCTCATAATTTGATGACATTCCCGAAGCGGCAAGCGAATATGCAACTATTCCTATAACAATTGTACATATAAGCGGAATCATAAAACTTATAATTAATTTAACCTTAATTCCCATTTTATTACCAAACAAAGCTTATCCCTCCTTTCATATCCCCTACTTCGCTCTTCTGATCATATCAAGATATGATGTCAGATTATTTTCCTCTGCGTAGCTGTCCTGAATAGCCATTGCCGGCTCTTTAAACGCTGCTATGTCCATATCCTCATAATCCGTTACGATAGCTCCGTCTGCAATACACTGTGCCTTAGAGCCGTCCATCATATCATAAGTAACCGCACGTTCCTGCAAAGTTGCCGCAAGCGCTGCCGTATCTATCCAGCTCTTCTGTTCAGCAGTCAATTCGTTATAATAATCTCCGTTCATAATAAACAAACGTGTTGTGTAGTCATGATGTGTCTCACATATGTATTTACCGTTAACGGTTTTATGATGTTCTTTTAACATAAGATTAGTATAATCATTCTCCGCCGAATCCACTCCTTCACTGTTAAGGACATCATACAAATCTCCCCATCCGATGTTTACAGGTTCTGCGCCAAGCGATGTCCAGTAATCCGATACAACACCCGATGTCTGTGTACGAATTGTAAATCCTGCCACATCCTCCGGTGAAGTAACCGGTGCTTTACCGTAATAATCGCGCACTCCTGCCGACCAATAACCCATAATCTTATACTTATTGTTCGTTTTATTCAAAATAATATCTGACATTGCCGAGCCAAACTCACCGTCCATTGCAGCTTCCCAATGGCTAAAACCGTCAAATAAATACAAAAGCGAAAGCATATTAACCTCTGATACGCCCGCCGAAGTCATATTTCCGGGAGAACATACCACCATCTGGATATCTCCCTCATCCAGCATCGTCAACAGCTCACCTTCATCCTCACTCAGATCACCGTCACTGCATACCACTTGAATAGAACCACCCGAAAGTTCCTCTGCAACTTCCTTGAATGTTTCAAGTCCATAATGATAAGGATTGTCAGGCGAAGTCTGATTAGATGCAATTGTCAATGTAAGTTCCGGCCCTGAACTCTGTGTCTGATTCTCTTCGCTTTCATCAGCAATAGAGCCAATAGTCCTTCTTCTTGATTCATTACTGCCCGCACATCCGCATAATGAGCCTGCAATAAGTCCCGTCATTAAAATAACAGACAATATTTTATGAGCTTTCATAAAAAGTACCCCCTATTAAATGTATTCCTATATTCAAAGCATTTTACGCCACGATAATTTACTTAGACTATTGTATCATTTTATTGCTTCTTCGGCAAGATTTTATATTGTAGAGGGATGGTATTTTTAAAAAAATAATTTATTGCACAAAAAAAGGAAACGCTGTATTCATCAACGTTTCCACTTCATTAAAAAGAGCGCGGGACGGGACTCGAATACAATGCCCGAAAATCCCGGAAATTGCAGTTTTCTGACAATTACGTCTGAAAAGCATTTATTTCAAACAATTCTCGCCATGCCGGAAAGGACTTTTACCCCCGGTATAGTAATACGGGGGTAGTAAATACAAGGTGTGATATGTACGGAAACTCTGAATATTTAGACAATTCTCTTAACGCTTCCATTGACTGGATTGCATTTACCTCTACTATTGTAACTGATGTGCGGGAAATGATATCATTTCTTGGATATTCCGAAGCCGACTTCCTTCTCCTGCCAAAAGGCTCGAATGGATACAAGAAGATGCACCGCCTCACCGGCTTTCCCATAACAATACTGTCAGACGGAAATGAGAACATGGGCATCCATGTGGTTATCAGCGGCTCGGCTCTTCCGGATCTGCTCGCACATTTTAAGAATTCAATAACATATGATATTCCATTTGAAAAGAATGTCACATGCCTTAGTGACTTTGATAACAGCATAATGATTGAATTTCTCCAGCAGGTTAGAACTATCGGCTGGCTTACCCGTTTTGACCTGGCAGTAGATGATCACTATGCACGCTACTTTACAGTAGGGGATATTCGCGGCTTCCTGGACCGTCAGGATGTAGTCAGTAAATTCAGGACATACCGCGATGTCTATGAATCTACATTTGCTAATGAGAGCACCGGACACACGATCTATTTTGGCAGCCGTCAAAGTGAAGTCATGCTCCGGATCTATGATAAGCAGCTCCAGCAGAATCAGAAAGCTGCATCTCCAAAAGATCTGATAAAAGAGCCGTGGATACGCTGGGAAATAGAATTAAAGAACGACCGCGCAAATATCGCCGCCGATTTCCTGATCCAGCGTAAAGAGCTGGGTGAAATTATTATGGAAATTCTGAATAACTATGTCCGGCTGATCGTCCCCGATGATTCCAACCGTTCCCGTTGCTCTTCCCATCCTCTCTGGGAAAAGTTTGTCGGCATGGTCGGAAAGCTTCGCCTGTATGTGGAAGCATCGCAGAAGACTATAGAAGAAAAGAAACGCTGGTTGATCCGGCAGTGCCTTCCTACAATAGCAGGTGTTATCATAGCAGATGGCGGCAGCCTTGACATAATAACCAGCCACTTTGATGATGCGGTGTCGCGTATGAGCAGCAGCTTAAGGCATCTTGTCACTGAAAAGAACCCTGAATGGTTATATGAATATGATGCGCTGCTAACATAAATTGATTGTGCATATCTGACAAAATTGTACATACTTTGCTATTCCGGACAAGATATGATATGCTTGTCTTGTTGTCATACCCAATCCGGCAACGGAAAGGGGGTGAATCTCATTGTTCGATCTTTTTATCTCAATTTTGGCTGCTGTTGCGGGTGGTGTAATGTGCCATTACATCATCAAATGGTTAGATGGCGGTAAGCATGACAATTAACCTCGGCTTGGTCCCACCGTGATATAGGGAACAGAAAACCCCGGAGCGGCAACTCTGGGGTTTTCGTTTGGTGATCTCATTGACTGATCTTATTTAATATCTCTCTGCCTAACGGCATTATAGCATATGCAAAAATCAAAATCAATATGCAATCTGTAAACAGCTGCTAATTACCCCCAGTATCAATTTTGCCATTCTTTTCCTCATACTGTTCCACATATTGCCTGATTATTCGCTCTAACTGCTTGCTTATCGGTCTGTCTTCATTTTCTGCTATTATCTTCACTTTCTCCATTAACTCATTATCTATGCGCAATGAATACGCTTTATTCTTATATTTTCCCATAAAAAACCCCAACACAAATAAATATCTGTTGACATCTACTCTCATGTATGGTATTTATAGTAGTAGAT
>CAMWKB010000029.1 GCA_947174705.1 uncultured Lachnospiraceae bacterium | reverse complement strand
GCTCATACCACCTACATTACTTGTATCAAAGCCGCTTACATCCAAGCTGGTCAGATTACTGCAATCAGTAAACATATACGACATATCCTTAACACTGCTTATATCTAAGCCGCTTACATCCAAGCTGGGAGCACTGAAGCCGGCAAACATATACGACATACTCTTAACGCAGCTTGTATCTAAACCGCTTAAATCCAAATCGACCAGGCTGTCGCATCCTTTAAACATATATTTTACGTTCGAAACACTGTCCATTCTTAAACCGCTTAATTTCAGATTTTTCAAACTACTGCAGCCATTAAACATACGCCTCATACTCTGAACATTGCTTGTATCTAAGCCGCTTAAATCCAGACTGATTAATGCTCTGCAGTATTCAAACATATTCGACATATCCTTAACACTGCTTGTATCTAAGCCGCTTAAATCCAAGCTGGTCACGTCACAACCATAAAACATATACGACATGTCTGTAACTTTTCCTGTATCTAAACCGTTTAAATCCAAACTGGTCACGCCACTGACAGAAAACATATGGGACATATCCGTAACACTGCTTGTATCAAAATTAGTCATATCTATTCTTTGTAACCAACGACAACCGCAGAACATGTATTTCGTAGTGGTAATGCCCGTTACATTTATTTCGGCAGACTTAATTAGCTCCGAATACGAATACTCGCACCATGGTGGCACTCGTATGCCCTCACCATACGGCGACCCTGAACTTGCATTATAATCACCGTCGCCCTCAATTGTCAGTTTGCCCTTATAATCAATTGTCCATGTAAGCGCCCCACTAATACCTTGATAAAGTATTTCTCTACTTATAGTCAGACTTCCGTTTACATAATTAATGCTGTAATTATTCCCTGCATCAGCATCGTACGGAATAATGGAATAAGTACCTTCTACATCGGTCGGGATATTATCTGCATCGTATTTAAGTTTCGGCTGTGATGTAAGTTCATCTCCATCTATCAATCCGTCTACCGAAGCTGTCAGTGTTGATAATTCTGGTACATTTTCACCAATAGGAATCGATGTTGATGGAGCAGTTATAGTTAATACAACAGGCTTAATACTAAAATGATATAAACTATTAGAGAATATATAGCTGTCACTCTCCGGATCGTCAACAGACAACGTATAAGTTCCAGCCTGTGAAGGCGGCTGTGTGGTCTGTTCATATCCACTGCCGTCTGTAAGGATACCGGCGTATAAACAAGTTAAGGTAACATCCGTTATTTCATTACCAAATGAATCTTTCACAACCGGAGAACCGGTGTATGAAATGGGCGTTTTGTCATAAGATTTACCTTCTATGTTTATTCCTGATATGAAAACAACCTTTTTCATTGTGCTTGTGCCGTCACCCGGATAACCGTTTTTATACAGAACCATGCTGTGGTCTGCTACAGGAATCTCTGTATATGTATCACCAACTTCATCATACCACTTATCCGAACTATCTGAAATTGGCAATTCTATATTATTTTTACAATTTTGTGGAGTACATATGTAGCTTAACTCTTTGCAATTTTTTATCATAATAAAAGCGTCCTGAACTTTACTCATATCGAAATTACTTAAATCAAGACTGCTTAAGCTGCTGCAGTTATTAAACATACATATCATACTCTTAACTTTGCTTGTATCAAAACCGCTTACATTAAGACTGCTCAAGCTTCTACAATCAGAAAATATATATCTCATATATGTAACTTTTTTTGTGTCAAAACCACTTAAATCCAGACTGTTTAAGCTGCTGCAGCCAAAAAACATTCTCTCCATATCTGTAAGTCTTCTTGTGTCAAAACCACTTAAATCCAGACTGCTTAAGCTGCTGCAGCCAGAAAACATTCTAGTCATATTAGTAACTCTGCTTGTATCTAATCCGCTTATGTCCAGACTGTTTAAACTGCTGCAATTCTCAAACATTAAACGCATATCATTAACAATGCTTGTATCTAATCCGCTTATATCCAGACTGCTTAAACTGCTGCATCCAGAAAACATTCCACTCATATCGGTAACGCTGCTTGTATTAAAGCCACTTATATCAAGACTGTTTAAGCTGCTACACCCAGAAAACATATATTGCATTTTATAAACAATGCTTGTATCAAAGCCGCTCATATCAAGACTGTTTAAGCTGCTGCAATCAGAAAACATGCTGTTCATATATCTAACTTTACTTGTATCAAAGCTACTTACATCCAGACTGCTTAATTTGCTGCAACCAGAAAACATTCTCTCCATATCTGTAACACTGCTTGTATCTAATCCGCTTATGTCCAGACTGCCTAAACTGCTACATTTCTCAAACATACTCTCCATATTTGTAACACTGCTTGTATCTAATCCATTTATATCCAAATTGCTTAAGATATTACATCCATAAAACATCCGGTAAGTAGATGTGATTCCCGACACATCTACCTTTGCAGACTTAATATCTGATCTCCCTGCCCATGGCGGATTATAAAAAGTAGAAGTCGAACTCACATAATCCCCAGTACCTTCTATAATCAGCAAACCATTAGCATCAATACTCCACGAAATATCGTTTATGTTTCCACTGTCAACTATTGATGCCTCATTTTCATTTACTTCTGCAGTATTATTTTCCGACTCATCTTCTGACGGTTCTTCCGCTAAAGATTCTGTCTCTTCGGTTTCTTCCGTTTCGTTTTCTTCCTCTGATGATTCGGCAACACCGTCTTCCCTGTCTGCATCTCCTACAGTGTCTGAATCTTCTGTACCCGACTCCACAGTGCTTTCAGAGTCTGGCTCTTCAATCGGAGCAGATTCATCTGTCAATCCACTTTCTCCATCTTCCCCTAAGCCTTTTTCTTCCATTTCATCCGAATCGCTTTCTGATTCTGTTTCCTCTGATTTCGTTTCCTCAGTTCCTGATTCTTCCACCTCTAAATCCTCTGTTAAACCAGATTTGGATTCGTCATATTCCACTGTCTCCCCTAAATTTTCTATTTCCGCCGCCAACACAGCATATGTATCCGCCTGAGCAAATATCATAGTCGCGCTGAGAATTATCGCCAGAATTCTCTTTTTAAATAATTTTTGTCTTTTCATTTGCCTCCCTGCCTCTTTCATAATTTTTGCCATATAAAATTAGATAAAATTCTACGACTTATTAGAACAGAGAGAAACTTTTTTAAAAAAGTTGCAGTAATTTTAAATTTTTTTATAAAAAATGCAGGCAGAGTTTTCTCCACCTGCATTAATTACTTCCTATTCCTACATAACCGGAAACGTCAACACAACCTTAAACAAATCCCCATCCAGCTGAATCTCAAACGTACCATTCTGAGCCTCAGTCAGATTCTTGGCTATCGACAGTCCAAGCCCGCTTCCTTCCGTAGTTCTGGATTCATCTCCTCTTATGAAACGCTCCGTCAACTCCTCGGGATTGCAGTTAAGCTCATTTGCAGAAATGTTCTTAATCGTAATCTCCACCTGCTCACGCACCTGTACGCCGTCCTTGTTTATACGGTTTAGCGTCACATACACTCTCGTATGTTCTAACGAATATTTATATACGTTATTAAAAAGATTTTCTATCACGCGCCACATGCTTCTGCTGTCCGCTTCAATTATCACATTAGAGGCGTCGCCGCTCATTACAATGCTAAGACCTTTCTGCTCAAACTTTTCAGAAAATTCACCGATTGTCTGATTGAGCAGCTCCGTTAAATTTATCTTCTCAAAGTGAAGATTGATATTGCCGGAAGATATCTTGCTCGCTTCCACCAGATCATCAATGAGCTGTTTTAAACGCTGTGATTTTTCATCCAGTATCCTGATGTAATTTCGGACATTCTCATTATCGATTTTTTCTCTTTTTATCAAATCCACATAATTTATAATGGATGTAAGCGGAGTCTTAATATCATGGGACACGTTTGTTATAAGTTCGGTCTTCATACGCTCATCTTTCATACTGATTTCCACTGCGTTTTTGATACCTTTTCCTATGCTGTTGACCGACTCGGCCAACACAACATTATCTCCATGGAACTTATTAGGCTCTATCTGATACGACAAATCGCCCTCTGATATTTTCCCGATTCCCGATACAATATCCTGTCTCTCTTTGGCATCCCTATAGATTATCACACCGCATAATATGTCTACCATTACGGCAATGATAATGCCAATTACTTCAAACTGTGCCATCAACAGATTGAATAGTATAAACAGAATGAGCGGCCCCCATGTTTTAAATACTATATTGCTGTGATTATAAAAATCCTTTATAATGCCATAACACTTTTTAATAAGCAGCCTTAAATAACTGTTCTTCCATAAAACCCTTGCTCTAATTCTTCTGACAGCGCTGTAATAAAAGAATGTGAATATCACATCCAGCAGAAATACGATCACACCTGCGCATATAACCAGAATATACGTATTATGGATATATATTTTATAAAAAGAGTCATTAAATACATGCAGCAGTTCATCAGCGCAAGCTGCTAAAAATCCCAGAAATACAGCAACGCCCCCAGCCAATATAATAGCGCCTTCAGTGGGTATTTTATCAAATTCAGTTAGTCTTGTATAACTTTTCCCATTCTCGTCTGTCTCTTTTCCTGTCGTAATTGTCAGATATACAAACAGTATCAGATACAAAATGACTGCGACTACAGCAAAAATCCCTATCTGCCAGACGTATGGCGTATAATTATTGTAAACAGCACTTCCCTGATAAAAAGCATCATTTACAGAATAGCAAGTATCCACCCCTATCCAGATTCTTATATTATCCGGATATGCATAATCATAGGTTCTTACAATGCTTCCAACCGTACTTTCACTAATATCTGTATTGCTCTCATAAGTCATTTCCGAAGGACTGTAATAAAGATATCTGTACCTATTTTCGTCAAAATTATTAAGGCTCTCTTTAAAAAAGTCCGACATGTTTGTATTCTTATCACTAAGAGCTCTTTTTAACTCATTAATACTTATAAGGTCATCCATATTGGTGAAATATTCGGTATGGTCATCTACGGTTTTCTCAATACAATACCGGATATTCGTATTTTTGCTGTCATAGATATCCATAAACGATAAATATTCATCATAGTTGACACCAAGATTCTGTATTGCCATTCCGACATTATAACAGAGTTCTTTATAGCTTGGCAGATCAGCGGTATATTCTTCAATATTTTTACCATCTGCCGTCTTATAGCGGTTTACCTGAATATCTATCCTGAACTTCTCTTCAGCATTGCCATATTCATCTTCTTCATAATACCTGCCATAATCATCCGAAGGCAGCATATTGGCAGACACGCCGTCTACAAATGTATAATTGCCAATATCAGACTTCATGTAATTTGCATCCGAAGTATTATAATATTTACTGTCAGGATCAACGATTGTAAGCATGGTCTTATCGCTTAAAAACTCATTAAGCTCTGACAATGTCATATATTCTGTCGAAGCCTCTACGCCATATCTACCCCATTTAAGCAAATCTTCCAAATAATATCTTGCAGTTATATACTCTTCAGGTATACCGGTATTACGGTAATTATATGCCGTTACGTCGATAATCTTTTTGCCGTCAAATACACCGTTCGTCTCCAACTGACTCCGGATCACACCAAACCGTATAATATCAGCTGCCGCTTCTCCATATAGCATACTGAACAAATCGGAATCTTCATACTGTGTTTCACTATCTGACATATCCAGCGAATAACTTCTGCCATTAACTATAACAACTGAGCCTATTACTACCATAAGCAGTGAAACCGCCGCGGCAGTAAGCATCATGTGCTGTAAAAAGGTCAGACAGCTTCTAAGCTTATTTCCGCTTTTTCTTTTTTTCTTATTCTTATGCGCTTTATTCTCTTCTCCTTGTTCCTGTGAATATTTCTCATTTGCACTACTATCAGAAACAATATTCTGCGCACTTTGCCCATCTACATCTCTTTCGTATAGTTCCTGCTCTTTTTCATACTTATCTCCCATTTCCTTCATGCATATTCTCCCTTCTAAGTCAGTGTACTTTCAAAATTGCGAAGCAATATTTCGATAACCTGAACTTGGTCATCAATCTTTATTGCTTCTCAATCTTATAGCCTACACCCCACACGACCTTCAAATAGCGCGGCTCCTTAGGATTAATTTCAATCTTTTCCCTGATATGCCGGATATGTACAGCCACCGTATTATCTGCACCGATAGCCTCCTCATTCCAGATGCTTTCATAAATCTGGTCAATGGAGAACACCCTTCCGCAGTTTTTTACAAGTAAAAGCAGAATATTATATTCTATCGGCGTCAGTTTAACAGCCTCGCCGTCCACGGTAACTTCTTTCGTATCGTCGTCGATACAAAGACCGCCTACCCTGAATAATGCGTTATTTTCCACATTCAGATTACCAAGCATCGTATAACGCCTTAAATTGGACTTCACCCTTGCTACAAGTTCAAGCGGGTTAAAAGGCTTAGTCACATAATCGTCCGCGCCTATATTAAGCCCCAGAATCTTATCGCTGTCCTCTGACTTAGCAGAAAGAATGATAATCGGAATACTGGAATATTCCCGGATTTTCAAAGTGGCGTGAATACCGTCTAACTTAGGCATCATTACATCAATAATAAGTAGATGTATTGTATTTTCTTTTAAAATCTTAATTGCCTGCGTCCCGTCATACGCCTTGAAAATCTGGTAACCTTCCTGCAACAGATAAATCTCTATTGCGTCTACAATTTCCTTATCATCGTCACATACAAGAATATTTGCCATCTGCTTCACCTCTTTTGTCGTTTGGTTATAATTATTAAAACATTAAAACATAAAGGAATTTATGGGATTTTCTTTAAGTTTTTCTTAAGTTTACGCTAAAAGTCCTAAAAAAGCACCTAAATTGCCACGTTTCCCCTGACTCGCCCTATGGGAAAAAAGATAATCAGGATTACAACAGGTACAGATATCCGTCACCTGTATATTCTGCGGCGCTATACCCGCCTCTTCTAATATAATCTGATTTGCCCGCCACAAATCAAGCTGGTATTTACCGTTTCCCTTATCTAAAAGGATTTCTTCACTCTGCCCATTCTTACTAAACTCTTTCCTAAAAGCATCCGCCACATCTTCGCTGACCTCATAGCAGTCCTGACAGATGGATGGACCTATTGCCGCAAACACATCCTCCGGCCTGGTTCCATATTCCCTGTTCATTGCATCTATGGTAACCTGCCCCATCCTGCCTACAGTTCCTCTCCAACCGGAATGAGACAGTCCTATTGCCCTGTTTTTCACATCAATAAAAAAAAGCGGTACGCAATCCGCATAAAAGGTCGCAAGTACAATCCCCTCTACGTTGGTGATCAAACCGTCTACATCCGTATAATCTTTCGGATGCACTATACCTTTTCCCCTATCGCACTCATTAACCACCCTGACATTGGTAGTATGCGTCTGGTCGGAACACACTATATCCGATACATCACAGCCAAGAAGAGCCGCGATTCTGCGGTAGTTTTCATCAACAGCCGCCTTATCATCTCCTCTGGTATAGCTTAGATTCATGGATGAAAAAATACCGTTACTCACCCCGCCAAGCCTTGTAGACACCAAATGCCTCACAAGCCCTGTATCTTCAAAAAGCGGAAAGGTAAGATATTCGGCCTCTCCGCTTACGTTCTGCTTCATCTTCATTCTGCTTGGTTTTCTTTTTATATCCATATGATAATCACGCCTTCCCTACTAATATTACAAGTTCCCTACACTATATTGACTATTCTAGTCACTTTTCCAAAAACAGTCGAAGCTTAACTAATTCGCCAAATAATCAAATGAATTTTTATACCATTTAATCTCTCCAGAATCAATCGCCACCACATCAAACCGTATCGCTGTATTATCTCCTAATCGGTGAATCATTCTATAATAATCTGCAACCTTGCAAATTTTCTTCTGTTTCCGATAATCCACCGCCTCAACTGCACTCCCCTTTGAACTATTCTTCCTATACTTTATCTCAAAAAATACTAGGTAACCCTCATCATATCCAATAACGTCAATCTCACCAAGCTTACACCAGAAATTACGCTCTTTTATCTTAACTCCATTTTGCGCAAGATACTGACACGCCATTTCCTCTCCATTATTACCTACTTCTCTTGTATTCATCTATCTCCCCATCTTAGCCTTAATCTTATCCATAGAATCCACAAACACAAGAATCTCCGCAACCACCTCATACAGCTCCGGTGGAATCATTTCCCCGATATCCAGCCTCGATAGAGTATCCGCTAACTTGTCGTCACGGTGTACAGGCACATCCGCTTCCTTCGCCTTCTCAATAATCCTATCCGCCAACGCACCCCGTCCCGAAGCTATGACCCTGGGCGCCTCATCACTGGGATCAAACTCAAGTGCAATCGCCTGTTTTACCTTATTCTCCTTCTCTCCTGCCATATACAACCACCCTTATACCACTCATACATATTGTTCACCTTCGTGCTTTTGAATAATATTACCTCTACGCCCTCATATCAAACGAAGTCCTGCTGAGCACAGAAATATTCTTACTCTGCTTAATGATTTCTTCCATAATATTAGTCTCTTCCGGCTCTTCCTCGCCCTTTACCTTAAAGTTCGCCTTCATCGAATACCCACGCTTCTCTAACCTTTCATTCAGAATGTGAATATTATTTGCAATCAAATCCAGCGCCGCATCATCCTTAAGCGTAAAATTAGTACTTACCTTATTCTGGCTGGTATTCATGGTAACATACACATCCAGCGGTCCTAAATTTTCCATATCCAGATGCAAAAGTGCGCTGACATTGCCATCCTTCTTGGCAAGACTCTTCTTATTGGTGTATACATACAAATCGCCATGTGCCTCGTTACCTGCCATCTTAAGCGGAAGCTGCACATATGTAAACATCTGGTTCATTTGGTTCATGAAATCCACATTGCTTTGCAGGTTATTTACGCTCTTTGCACCCGCGCTGTCTGCCTTATCCGCCATTTGAAAAGCTTCGCTCATCTTCGCAGTCTGTTCCCGGATTCTTTCGTATAGCTTCTCTACATTCTCCTTATATGCCACTTCTTCCGGCTTTAACAGCCACTCATTTGTCATTTCCGCCTGTAAAAGATTCTGGAATGGCCTGCTTCCAAAAAGGTTTTTGAGCGACTCATGAAAACCTTCCTTAAATAGATTTGCATTCGCCGCAATCAGGTCATTTATATGGGAAAGCGTTTCCTTGGGAGTAAGTTTACCTTCTGCTATCTGCTTTGCAAGTTCGGTATCTGTCCCTAACTTTTGCAGCATATCCCCAAGTTCACGCCATGCGCTCTGTGAAATATGACTTTTATCTGTCGCTGCGTCCTGCACATTTTCTTTAGCTGCAACATCTTCCGCCGCTTTATCCTGTCCCGTTTCATTAAGTATCTGACCATCTGCCGTCGCTTTCAAAAGTTCGGCAGAAGCCTCATCTTTCACACCACTTTGAACAACATTCGCAGTCTCGCCCTGCGCCCTGTCCTGTGCATCTTTGACCGTTTCAGTCAACTCTTCAACTAACTCTGATGCACCTTTTACAGCCTCACCTGCGGTCTCCGCCTCACCCTCAGCCGTCTTAACCAACACTTCTCCGTCTACGCCTTCGCCGTCACCGCCTACAAGCGCTTTGATTATCTGTTCATAAAAAGCAACAGCCTCGTTATCTTTTCCCTCAGAAATAAGCTCCATATAAGTCTGTGGAAGCTCTTCCATTATATCCTGTGCGCTTTGCAGAATCTGATGCTCATAATTTTTATATAACTCAAACTGTTCTATATTCTCTGCATTGATCGGCATACCTAACCTGATCATCTGCATGATCGAACTTGGATTTGCATTAGGAAAATCCAAAAGCTGTCTATTCATATTAGCAATTGAATCCCTGTCTATCGGCATCCCTTCCTGCATCATATCAGACACCATTTTCATATTCTCAATGCTCTGAGGAAGTCCCGCAGCGGACAGTGCCTTTAAAATCGTAGCCTCATTCGCCATATTGGCATAAAGAGGCAATAAAGAAAGCTGGGAACCTTTACCTGCCCTAACCTCAAAGCTCAGACTCTGCCCAAGTGCAATATTTAAATCGCGCTCTAACCTTGCGGTTAAAACCGTTTCGGAATCTAATGCAATCTGTACCGTATTTCCGTCTTTGCCGACTACCTCACCCTGAATAGTCTGACCGGGTACTATTTTGTTTTCACTAAGCGCCTGATAATTTCTCTCACCGGCTGCATACGTTCCTGACGCTCCGGATGACATATCAGGCTGTCTGACTCCCTGTGTAAAGGCCTGAAAAATATTTCCTAAATTCACTGTTAAACCTCCGCAACAAAATGAGTAATAAAGGATTTTCTATGTATCGGACAGGGACCGTATTTCTTAAGGGCATCAATATGAGACTGTGAACCATAGCCTTTATTGGATGCAAATCCGTATTCGGGAAATACACTGTCATATTCACACATAAGACGATCTCTTGTTACTTTTGCCACAATACTTGCCGCACCTATTGAAATGCTCTTGGCGTCGCCCTTGATGATCGGGACCTGTTTTATGGACACCTCCGGTATTTCAACGGCATCATTAAGCAACAGATCGGGTTCTACCTCAAGTTTGGATATCGCTTCCCGCATAGCTTCATAGGTTGCCTGCAAAATATTGATTTCATCTATCCTCTCAGGCGTGCTATATCCGATTCCTACAGCTACCGCCTTTTCCATAATAATATCATAAAGTTCTTCTCTTTTTTTTTCGGATAGTTTCTTAGAATCATTGATATATAAAATATCACAATTTTTTGGCAATATTACGGCGCCGGCCACTACCGGACCTGAAAGCGGTCCCCTGCCAACCTCATCTATACCGCATATGTAAGAATACGAGTCATACTTTTTTTCATAAACCTTCAGCTTCTCGGTGCGCTCAATCTCTTTCTCCAGTGCCAGAAGCCGCTTTTTTGCTGCCTCTATGGCCTGTATTACGCCTTTTCTATCATCATTTTCGTAAGCCAAAAACAATTCAGGCAGCTTATCATAATCAGCTGCCTGTAATTTTGCCTTAATCTCTTGTATTGATTCCGACATATTTAACTTAATCCTTTCCTATAAACTCGCGGGTGAAAAATTTATTTTTCATCCTAGGCTTTACCTGTGCTTAATAAATCCGAACTTTCCAAGAGGCCAGATTCTAAGCCATGCCCTGCCGATAATATCATCATGTTTGATATTTCCTACGGAAGGATCCCTGCTGTCAGAACTGTTGTTCCTGTTATCTCCCATCACAAAATACTCATCCTCACCTAAAGTAATCGGAGAATATGCCCTTCCGGGGTCTTTTATAATCTCTTTTCCATAGCCTTCATCAAGAAGCTCGCCATCAATATATATACTTCCGCCATCATCAATATAAACTGTCTCTCCCGGCAAACCGATGATTCTCTTAATATAATATGTATCTTCCTTATATTGAAACGGAAAAACGATAATATCAAAACGCTCAGGCGATTTAAATTTATAAGTTATCTTATCCACAATAAGATTATCTGCATCATTGAGCATAGGCTCCATAGAACCTCCGCTCACCTGCGTCCTTTGACCTACAAAATGTATCACCAGATACGTCAGACACAACACAACAAGAAGATACAAGCTGGTATTAAATACTTCACGCAACACTTTTTTCATCTGATCTATAACCTCAATTCCATACATTTATACCATTTCATCAGGTCTTTCCAAAGTTATTCTTCCTACTTTTCCGCTTCTGAATTCATCTAAAAAAACAGAAGCCCCCTTGGAATAATCAATTTCCCCGCCCTTTTTATAACATTTCCTGTCTTCACAGATATGTTCCAAAATTTTAAGCGGCTCATCAAGTTCTTCTTCAATATGATAACGTTTAATAAGCTCTTCTTTATAGTGTACCACTAAATAGGTAAGTAAGTCTATTGCAAGTTCTTCCAACTGTAAAATTTCGTCATTCATAGAGCCGATATATGCAAGCTTTCTTCCGACGTCCTGATTCTCAAACTTAGGCCACAATATTCCCGGTGTATCAAGAAGCTCCAAATCCTTATTTAGACGAATCCACTGCTTGCCCTTGGTTACCCCCGGCTTATTTCCGGTCTTGGTGCACGCCTTGCCTGCGTACGCGTTGATAAAAGTAGATTTGCCAACGTTGGGGATTCCGGCGACGATTGCCCGGACCGGCCTGTTTATAATGCCCTTTTTCTTATCGCGCTCTATTTTTTCCTTACATGCTTCCCTGACCGTACCTTGAATCGCCTTAATTCCTGCTCCGGACTTAGAATTGATTTCCAGTACATAAAAGCCTTCTTTTTTAAAATATTCAATCCATTCCTTATTGCATCCGGCGTCCGCCAAATCGGATTTATTTAAAAGTATAAGTCTTGACTTGTTTTTTCCAAGCTCGTCAATATCAGGATTACGGCTGCTTAAAGGAATTCTGGCATCGACAATTTCTATGACTAAATCAATCAGCTTGATATTTTCCTGCATCATACGCTTTGCTTTCATCATATGACCGGGATACCATTGATAATTCATTATATGCTCCTTCCTAATCTTAACAGCCCAAACTATTTCCTTCAAATATAAAGCGAAAGCCTACTCAACAGGCCCCATCTCACATTCATCACATTTCAGACGAAACCATGCTTTCCCTATTATATTACTTCCGTCCACCGCGCCGATATTGCCTGAACGGCTGTCCTCACTGCTGTTACGGTTGTCTCCTAAAACAAAGTATTCATTATCATTAAGCACAATCTCATTCTCGGCAATGCCCGCATCCGCTATCTTGTCATAACTATCATCTTCTTCAAACAGTTCACCGTCTATGTATACCTTACCGTTCTTAATCTGTACAGTCTCACCCGGAAGCGCCATAACCCTTTTGACATAATAATGGGTTTTCTGGTTTCCGTTTGGGAGAAAAACGATAACATCTCCTCTCTGTGGAGAAGATATCTTATAAATAAAACGATTGATTAAAATTTCCTGTCCGTTATATAATGCCGGCTCCATGGAATCACCTATTACGCTGGTTCTCATCCCGACAAAATAAGTAATCGCAAACGCCAGAAAGATTGCGACAAGAGTTCCAATCATCAACTCAAATATATCTTTTAAAAGCTCGGAATTTATCTTCTTTTCCTTCTGATAAAACTGCAGTCCCTTTCTTCTTCTCGCCAAAACAACACCTCTTCTGACAGTATTCTTCTTATTGCAAAAACAGTTACCTTAAATCACTTTAAGGTAACTGTTCAGACTTGTTCTTATTTTACCAGTTCTTTTACTTTGGCTCTCTTACCAATACGTCCTCTCAGGTAATTAAGTTTTGCTCTTCTTACTTTACCTCTTCTTACTACTTCAATCTTCTCAACGTTAGGAGAATGAAGAGGCCATGTCTTCTCTACTCCAACTCCGTTTGACAATTTTCTTACGGTAAAAGTCTCTCTGTTGCTTCCGCCCTGTCTCTTTAATACAGTGCCTTCAAATACCTGAATTCTTTCACGGTTACCCTCTTTAATCTTACCGTAAACCTTAACTGTATCACCAATGTTAAATTCTGGTACTGTTTCTTTTACCTGAGCTGCTTCAATTTCTCTAATAATCTCGTTCATAACTTATAATTACTCCTTTCTAAACCTGTGTATTCGGATGTTCTTAATACTTATGTATCAGAGGACCATCTTTTTCACAACAGTAATAATTTATCATATAGTAGGGAAAAAAGCAAGCACTATTTTTGCCGTGCCTCCCATTTTTCGTACAAATCGGGTCTAAGCCTCTTCGTTCTCTCAATCGACTGTTCAAGCCTCCACTCATCAACCTTAGCATGGTTGCCTGAAAGCAGTATGGGCGGCACTGCCTTATCCCGCCATATTTCCGGTCTTGAATACTGCGGATACTCCAGAAGGTCATTGTGAAAAGATTCCGTCTGCGCCGACTCGTCATTGTGCAAAACATCCGGTACAAGCCTTGCAATCGCATCAATCATCACCATTGCCGGAAGCTCTCCGCCGGTCAGCACGTAATCCCCTATTGACACATAATCTGTAACAATTTCCTCTAAAACCCTCTCGTCTATACCTTCATAATGACCGCAGAGGAAAACCAGGTTCTCCTCACCAGCCAGTTCTTTTGCCATATCCTGTGAAAAAGTTTTCCCTTGAGGCGTAACATATATAACTCTTGTACGCGCATCTTCCTTTTTTTTCTTAATCATCTCATTAACCGCTAAAAAAGTATCATAAACCGGCTGAGCCTGCATTAACATACCGGCGCCGCCGCCATACGTATAATCGTCAACTTTTCCATGTTTATCCGTAGTATAATCCCTTATATTAACAGCTTCTATCGCTATAGTTCCACGTTCCACTGCCCTTCCCAGGATGCTTGTATTAAGCCCCTGCATCACCATCTCCGGAAAAAGCGTCATTACATAAAAATTCATCACATCAATCCATCCATAACATGTACCGTAATCACTTCATTTTCTATATCAATATTTAATACACATTCCTTTATCGCCGGAAGTAACACCTCTTTTGCATCCGCCATCTCCACCACGTATACATCGTTGGCGCCGGTTTCAAGCACATTTTTAAGTACGCCTAAGTCCTGCCCTTCGTCTGTTACCACCTTAAGCCCGATTAAATCCGCAACAAAGTATTCGTCCTTTTTCAGCTTTACCGCATTGTCCCTTGTCACAAGCAGTTTGGCTCCCTTATATTTTTCTATATCATTAATGGAGTCATATCCCTTAAATTTAAGTATGGCATATTTTTTAAAAAATTTGACTCCCTCTATATTCATAGTAAGCCGTTCTTTTCCATTATCCAAAATGACTTCTTTAAGTTTCTTAAAACGGTTTGCATCATCCGTAGTGGGAAAAACCTTTACCTCACCGCGGATTCCATGCGTCTGCGTAATAACGCCAACCTGCAATTCAGATATCATATTTTCCTCCAATTAAAAATAGAAGTGTCTCCAACGGGAGCCACATCTATAGATAAAAGCGCAAGCCAAGGCAGCCTGCGCCCCAAGAATAACTTTATAATTCCTGTATATCATATAAAAGCCGTCTCCATGGACCTTTTATTGCAATGAATAATGAGACATGAATTAAATAATTTCTACATCCACTCTCTTATTTTCCTTGGATGACGCTGCTTTTACTACCGAACGGATTGCCTTAGCAATACGTCCCTGTTTGCCGATTACTTTACCCATATCGTCAGATGCTACGTGAAGTTCAATGGTAATATTTCTGCCATCTTCTTTTTGTGTAACAACTACTTCGTCAGGACTATCGACAAGCGCCTTTGCAATTACTTCAACTAATTCTTTCATAATCCACCTCCAAAAGTGTGATTAGCAAATCTTCGTGATTACTTCTCGATTATACCTGCATTTTTGAAAATCTTGCTAACAACTTCTGTAGGCTGTGCGCCGTCAGCCAGCCATTTCTTAGCTGCCTCTTCGTCAACCTTATAAGTACTGGGATCCGTATTAGGATCAAATGTTCCTATTTCAGCGATGCACTTACCATCTCTGGGTGATCTGGAATCTGCAACTACAATTCTGTAAAAAGGAACTTTCTTCTTTCCCATTCTTCTTAATCTGATTTTAACTGCCATTTTCTTTGCCTCCATTGTAAAATTAATTTATTTTTATTTGTAAACATTGTTACCTAAAACGGAAATTTCCCAAGGCCGCCAAACAATCCCTTGCCTCTCTTACCGCCCATCATTCCGGGCATCTGCTTCATCATCTTCTGGGACTGTTCAAATTGCTTGATAAATCTGTTCACAAGACTTATGTCAACCCCTGCACCCTTTGCAATCCTGTGTTTTCTGCTGGGATTTAAAAGTTTGGGATTCTGTCTTTCCTGAGGAGTCATACTAAGGACTATTGCTTCCATCCTGTTAATCTGCTTCTCATCCACCATAGATTCAATATCGCCAAGCTGGTTTCCCATGCCAAGCATACCGAGAATACTGGAAATGCCGCCCATGTTGCGCATCTGCTTCATGCTCTCAAGATAGTCCTCAAAATCGAACTTACCTTTCTTCATGCGCTCAGCCATCTGCTTTTCTTTTTCTTCATCTATATCAATATTCTGCTGGGCTTTCTCTATCAGGGTAAGCACATCACCCATTCCAAGAATACGGTTAGCCATGCGGTCCGGATAAAACTGCTCTAAATCAGAGAGTTTCTCGCCCATACCTACATACAAAACGGGCTTTCCTGTAACGGCCTTAATAGACAATGCGGCACCGCCTCTTGAGTCGCCATCCATCTTAGACAGGATAACTCCGTCAATACCTACCTTATCATCAAAATCCTTAGCTACATTGACCGCATCCTGACCTGTCATGGCGTCAACTACCAACAAAGTCTGATGCACATCTACATTTGCTTTAATCTCCTGCAGCTCAGCCATCATTTCTTCATCAATATGAAGACGGCCTGCCGTATCTAAAATAACGACATTATGTCCATTCTTCTGCGCATGTTCAAGTGCAGCTTTCGCAATGTCCACAGGCTTGTGGTTTTCTCCCATAGAAAAAACATCCACCTGCTGCTTCTCGCCATTTACCTGTAACTGCTTAATTGCCGCAGGTCTGTATACATCACAGGCCACAAGCAGGGATTTCTTACCCTTTAGCTTAAGTTTGCCGGCTATCTTCGCGGTTGTGGTGGTCTTACCTGCACCCTGTAAACCGCACATCATAATTACCGTAATAGACTTGCCGGGCTGCATCTGTATTTCAGTAGTATCGGACCCCATCAGGGCTACCATCTCTTCATTAACGATTTTGATAACCATCTGTCCGGGATTCAGTCCGTTTAAGACATCAACGCCGACTGCCCTTTCCTCTACGGAATTGACAAACTGTTTGACTACCTTAAAGTTAACATCCGCCTCAAGCAGCGCCATTTTAACTTCTTTCAACGCAACCTTAACGTCTTCCTCAGTCAAACGACCTTTGCTTCTTAAATTCTTAAATACATTCTGTAGTTTATCAGTTAAACTTTCAAATGCCATTATCAATCCTCTTACAAATCCTCTAAAATCTTAGCCGACAGCTGACGCACCTTTTTACAATATAAAACTTTATCGCCGTTTTCACTATTTTCATAGTTCTCGGATAAGCTGTCAATCTCTTTAATACTTTCTTTTATCTTATTGAATCTGGCTATCAGCTTAAGCTTATTCTCATATTCCATTAATGCCTTGTCACAGCGTTTTACAATATCATGCACACCCTGTCTGCTGATTCCCTGCTCCGCCGCTATTTCACTAAGAGACAGGTTTTCATAAACTATACCTTCATAAATATGCTTCTGATGCTCTGTCAGTAATTCTCCATAAAAATCATACAGCAGCCCCTGTTCTACGATTTTATCCATGATTCTACCTCATCAGATTTCTTGCTGTGACTCGACTTTTGCTATTTTACTATATAAAAAATGCCCTGTCAAGTATTTTTTCTTGACAGGGTTTAATAAACTTACTTCGCACGCCACATCGACATTCCATCACCTGAAAATTCATTTGGCCGCCTTTTAAAACCTAGTTTTTCATAAAAACCTTCCTTATCTTTTGCCGCACCCAGAATAAACATGACTCGTTCGCCCTCGCACACAGAGTTCATTGTTCTCTCAATCAGTCTTTCCACAATCTGTCTGCCGATTCCCTGACCCTGATATTCCGGGCGGACAATGATATCACCCAGATATGCCGTATATCCAAAGTCAAAGAGTATTCTGCCCATGGCAACAATCTTGCCCTCGTCTCTTACCACCACCAAAAAGGTAGTATGTTCAAGACCGCTCTTTGCCTGTCTTTCTGTAATTGAAGCCCATCCTACACTCAATCGAAGTTCATTATATTCTTCACCGGTCATCGTATCTGTGTATTGTAAATCCATAGTTCTCCCTCTTTCTTTTCCTAATCATGTTTATCCTTTCAAAAACTGAATCACCACATCATAATTCTCCGGCTTATGTGGAAATGTACATTTCGTGCAATCTTTTATCCGCTTTCCGCCCTTTTCTATATACTCAGGATTTCCCAGACATTTTTCCTTTAAGTACAACGGACAATAGCAAAATAAACAGTTAAAATCGTCTAAGCCCTTATGACACGGAAAATATTTACATGCCCTGTTCTCAAAAAAACGATATGAATTATTCATACTAATAACCATGCCTTTCTCTCAACCTAAGATATTTATAGCATTTCTTTCATATATTGCGCTGCCTTTTCAACAAATGCTTTTGCAAACGCCTCGTTCGACGGATAATATAAATGAGGAAATCCCATCCAATGCATCTTATCTGCCATAATGCAGGGATACTCTTTTCCGGTTACCGGTTTAAGTGCCACTATATCCGTTCCATTACCTGTGCTGTCATAATAATGAAATTCATGTCCTTTTATACTCTCACCCTCCGGCAGAAAACAGCTTTTCTTTTCCCGAAGCTCTACATAGCCAAACCGAACCAGCTTTCCGGTATAAAAGCAGGATTCCGGAATAACTCCTGCCATATCATAGCTATGTCCTTTCTTGTCTGTCATAGAGGAATGTAAATACATAAATCCGCCGCACTCTGCCACTACAGGCATTCCGTTTTCCACTGCATTCTTAACTGCAATACGCATTTTAATGTTTTCGCTAAGTCTTTCTGCATAAAGCTCCGGATACCCGCCGCCAAGCAGCAGGGCATGACACACATCAGGCAGTTTTTCATCCCGAAGCGGGGAGAAATATTTTATTTCCGCCCCATATTTCTCTAACGTTCGAATATTATCTTCATAATAAAAACAAAAGGCTTCGTCCCTTGCTATTGCAATCACGGGTCGGTTTACGGCGACTTTTATTTCGGTTTTTAATTCGTCTCCCGTTTCACTACCTTCTAACTCTTCCGCCCTATTTGCTATTTCCATAATACTCTCTATGGAAACCGTTTCTGAAAACAAATCTGAAACCGTCTGCAACTTTTCTTTTATTCCGTCCAATTCATCCGGCATAATAAGCCCTAAATGCCTGCTCTCAATATGTAATTCTTCCCTCTCCGGTAAAAAGCCTATTACCTGAATATTTAGTTCTTCCTCTATAAACGGTTTTATTATATCATAATACCCTTTTGAAATTCTGTTAAGTATTATGCCCTGAATCAAATGTTCCTTATCATATGCAAGAAATCCTGCAATCAATGATATTACAGAACGCCCCATTCCTTTTGCATCAATAACAAATAAAATCGGCGTTTTTGTTACTTTGGCCAAATGATAAGAAGAACCTTCTTCCCTGACTCCGCCTAATCCGTCATATAATCCCATAACTCCTTCTAAAACTGCAAAGTCCTTTTTGACTGCACTATTTAGAAAAAGCTCCCTTGTCTTTGTCTTCCCTGTAAAAAAAGTATCAAGATTTTTAGACGGAACGCCTATTGCCTTTTCATGAAACATCGGGTCAATATAATCCGGCCCGCACTTATAGGAAACCACATTACACTCTATATTTTTTAGTGTTTTTAGCAAAGCACAGGTAACTGTTGTTTTACCGCTTCCGCTCTTTGGTGCAGCAATCATAACTCTTTTTATATTCATAAAATACCCTGTCTTTCCCTTAAGCCTCTCCTGCAAGATTAAACGCAAATATCCAAACCGGATTCTCAGACTTCATCAAATGATGACTCCCTGCTTCCTCTGCCCTGCTTACCTGTAATTGTACTACTTCTTTCTCTTTTATCATATCACCCATTGATAAAATTTCTTTCATTTCACAAATTGTCTCCATACTTACAGCGGTTACGACAATCCGCATATTAGGATTTATATGTCTGAGCGTCTTCACTATTTCTTTTAGTCTGCCGCTGCTTCCTCCTATAAATGCGTGCGTTGCCCTCGGAAGTTCAGATAAGCCTTCAGGTGCCTTCGCCTTTATTACTGTTACATTATCCACTCCAAACTTTTTCTTATTTTTTTCAATCAGGGAAACGGCTTCTTGTTTCTGCTCTACCGCGTACACCTGTATATTCTCGGAAAGACCTGCTATTTCCACCGCAACAGAACCGGTTCCGCTGCCTATATCATAAACTATCGCTCCCTCATGAAGTTTAAGCTTACAAATGCCAACCTCCCTTACTTCCTCTTTCGTCATAGGAACTCTGTCCCTAATAAATTCCCCGTCGGCAATACCATGTGTCAGCTTTCTTTTTACGGCATATGGATTTCTAACCAAACAAGTATATAAGCCTTCTTCATCTAACTCACAACATTCTGAGGGCGTATGCTTCTCTATCCGTTGTTCATCATAGGATAATCGATATCCTGTTATAATCTCACATTCCGGCATATCAGCCTCTTTCAACAGCTCTCCCAGCCAGTTGACATCTTTAACTCCTGAAGTGAGCAAAAAGGTTTTTGGATGGTTTTTAATCCGTTGTACAAGGCTGCCTATTCTTTTTCCATGTATACTGTATACATCCGCATCATGATAACTTTCTCCAATACAGGACGCAAGATAAGCCACAGAAGAAATACCCGGCAGGATACGTAAAGACGCCTCTAATCGCCCTTTACGGATTTCTTTCTCCAATGCCGCATATATTGAGCGGCATCCGCTGTAAAAACCACTGTCTCCGGAAAAAAGAATTACCACTTTTTTATTCTCCATAAATTGATTTTTTTCCTGTAAATAAGGAATAATCTGTTCTGCCTGATAGAAGGGCCGTTTTTCTAATTTGGGTGAAAAATTCTCCAACATTCTTTCCGCCCCTAATAAAATGTCAGCTTCGTTTATAGCCCTTTCTACCGCTTTAGTCAGACAGTCTTTTGCTCCCATGCCAATGCCTGCCAGAATAATCTCCATCTTATTTTCTCTATGAAACCTTTTTCCGCATATTTCTTCTATACTGTCGCATATTTCGGCAAAAGAATAACCTTCGCCATCTTCTGGACGCCCTATAACAAATACCTCAGTCCCGGTTCTTTTTGCGGCCTCCAATTTTTCCGGATATCCACCGGATGCACCGCTTTCTTTTGTTACCAGACAGGAAATTCTATATTGGCGGATAAGCGCCTCATTCATTTCTACAGTAAACGGTCCCTGCATTGCAAGAATTTGTTTTCCGCAAATTCCCTGCTCCATACAGAGCGAAAGACTTTCTATGCTTGGAATCACTCTTACATATAACCTGTTCTTTATCCCTTCAGAAACACAATACTTTGACAATTCTTTACTGCCGGTAGTTAAAAGTATATTTCCTTTTATGTCTTCAAGTGCTTTTGCACATGCCTCGTTTGTCTCAAAATAGGTGATGCCGCGCTCTCTATTTGACGCATTTCCGTTTATATTTGACGTATTTTCGTTTACATTTAATATAGTCCAGTCTCTTTTAAGACGCAAATAAGAAATGGTTGTTCCTGTCTTTTTAATTTGCTCCAATGCGGCCTGTATATTATGTGTAATATCTTTAGCATAGGGATGCGTGGCATCTACCACCACATTGAATCGTCCTTCATTCAAAAACCTCTCTATTTCTTCCTGATTCATCCTTCCCTGATGCACTTTTACATTAGAATGCTTATTTAGCACAATTTCACCATATTCTGTTGCAACGCAGATTGTGTGGGCAATTTCTTCTTGCACAAGGTATTCCGATAATTTCCTTCCCTCGATTGTTCCTGCAAATATCAGTATTTGGGGTAATATTTCTTTCAATTTCAAATTCCTCTCAATATTATTTCCTTTCAAATGATTGCGAAAGTCTTTTCAAGTTCATAGTTCTTAATAATAGTTTCGCAATCACATTCTATATCCTCTTTTTGTAACTAATTTCCCATTTATAATCTCTGAACCAGAACTACCGATAAATACTGTAGTGAACATATTTACCTCCACATCCTTTAACTCCTTTAAGGTGCAGGTTGCCGTCTTTGTTCCGTCTCTTCCTATATTTTCAACATAACCGCATACCCGCTCTTCTTCGATTTTTTGAAGCAGAATATCACAAGCTCTGCTTAGGTAATCTTTTCTTTTATGACTGGACGGATTATAGAGTACTATTACAAAATCGCCCTCTGCGGCTGCATTTAATCTTCTTTCAATCTTTTCCCAAGGCGTCAGTAAGTCACTCAGACTGATAACACAGAAATCATGGTTAATGGGCGCTCCAAGGACTGCCGCCCCGCTGCTTGCCGCAGTAATTCCTGCAACAACAACAAGTTCTGTTTCCGGATAATCCTTACCTATCTCGTACATCAAAGCCGCCATGCCATAAATGCCTGCATCTCCGCTGCATACAAGCGCTACTTTTTTCCCTTTCCTAGCTTCCCTGAAACACAGCCTGCACCGTTCCTCTTCCTGACGCATTGGTGTAGATAACAGTTCCTTTCTCTGAAAGCTTTTACTAAGCAGATTTAAATACAGTGTATAGCCAACTATTACATCTGCCTGCTCCAACACATTCAGAGCTTCCCCTGTCATCATTTCTTCCCTGCCGGGTCCCATTCCTACAATATAGATTCTACTTTCCATCAAAACATACCTTCCATTCCCTTTTTGCAATTGCAAGCGTCATTCCGTTTTCGGCACACTTTGGCAAAATAAGTTTTCCAGCTTCTCCGCAGGCTCTTAATGCCGCCCTTTCACAAACATTATCAACTCCCACCTGCTCCTTTACAAAAGCGGACTCTGTAAAATTCCCCTCTACTTCCTGCAATTCCTCTGAAGTATAGGTCCAAAAAGGAAGCCCTTCTTTTTGACACCATTCAATAATTCCCTGTTCATCACGCTTTTGTGAAATAGAAGAAACCGCCAGAATCTGTGTGATGGAAATTCCAAGTTCATTTATCTTTTTTGTTAAAAATTTGTCAATATCATCTGTGCTTTTCCCCCTCCTGCATCCGATTCCTATAACATACTCTTTGGGTTTTAGCAGAATAGCCGTATCAAACATTACAGACTCAGAAGTGACCACAATGTCAACCGCTTTAGTCGGCGGATATGGTATAAGTCTCACTCCCTCCAGAGGATATACTGCAAGTCCTACTCCGTCTGGAGGATATGTTACAAGTCCCATTTCATCCGGCGGCATATATTTTTCATAATGTCCCGTCTCTATAGACATTGTAATTTCATTTCCTGCTAATACCTTTGAGGACACTTTAACAATCCCGTCCTTATTCACAATAAACAGACCGTTTCTTTTGGCAAATAGGTCTACTGTAAATTTTTGATTAATGTCCGTCGCAGTGGTAATCACAGGTTCTGCACCTGTTATTCCTGCAATATGATTTGCAAGCTCGTTTGCGCCACCCATATGCCCTGATAAGATTGGAATTATGTACTTGCCTGCTTCATCCATTACAAGCACCGGAGCGTCATGCAGCTTATCTGTAATAAACGGCGCTACCGCCCTGACTGCAATTCCGCAGGCTCCGATAAACAGCAGGGCATTTCGTTTCCGCATCTGCTCACCTGCCCACTCCCTTACTGAAGTTTTCACAAATGAAATTGATGAATTAAAATTATCGCTCATACATGCTTCGCATTTTGTATATAAATGTACTTCTGATTTTGCAGCCTGCATTTCTACATCTTCACTAAGTATCCTTGCAATTTTTTCCGAAAGCTGCTTTCCATTTTTTGTAAAGCTGATAATACTTATGCTAATACTTAATTTCATAACTGCTCCCTAGTTCCTTTTATTCCTGAATCCGGTTGAAAAATCAGCAGCATATAATCTGGATTTTTCGTAATGATTATGAGTAATCGCATTCCCAACCAATATCAATGCAGTTTTGATAATTCCATGTTCTACTGCTGTATCATATAGGGTTTCAATCGTACAAATATACGCTTCCTCATCAGCCCATGTTGCCTTATAAACAAGCGCTGCAGGCGTATCCTTGTCATATCCTCCCTTAATAAGACGGTCTCTGAGTTCTTTAATCATTCCCGCGCTTAAATAGATTGCCATAGAGGTCTGATGCGCTGCAAAGCTCTCAACGCTTTCCATCTCCGGCACCTTGGTCTTGCCTTCCATCCTTGTAATTATTAATGACTGTGAAATGCCTGGAAGGGTATATTCTAAATTTAAAGATGCCGCGGCCCCAAAACAGGCGCTTACCCCCGGACAGCTCTCGTAAGAAACGCCTAGCTTGTCCAATTCATCCATCTGTTCCCTGACTGCCCCATAAATGCTTGGTTCTCCTGTATGAAGGCGTACTGTTGTTTTTCCTCCTTCATGAGCGTTTCGCATAATCTGTATAACTTCTTCCAGCGTCAGTTTCGCACTGTTATGTATCTCACAATCTTTCTTTGCATACGCAAGCAACTCCGGATTTACTAAAGAACCCGCATAGATAATGACATCCGCCTGTTCTAACAACCGCATCCCTCTGACTGTTATAAGGTCTACTGCGCCTGTTCCTGCTCCTACAAAGTAAACCATTCCTCCGCCCCCTTGCTTTTAGCCAATTCCCCAAACTCATTGGCGTATAATATACAATCTATCTTCATCCTGCCCTCTGCACGTCCTTCCATATAATAGCAGATACGTTCTGCTACTTTGTCCATGACCCGCTGCAGCTTTCCGCTTTCTTCTAAAATAAGGATTGCTTCCTGTGTAGTTACACATTTAAGTATTTTTTCAACCTGCGGATAATCAACCTGTTCCTTTACGGAAAATGCTGCAAGAAGCTCCATTCTGCAATCTGCTTCATTGGAATGTGTGTTCATAATTCCGCCGGCAACCTTAATCATTTTTCCTATATGACCGGTAATAAGCATTTTCTTAAAGCCAAGTTCTACTGCCATGTCAATCGTAGCACCGATAAAATTACTGCATTTTACACTCTTTTCCAAATCATATCCATAAGCTTTTTTCATAAAGTCTAAACCATAATTCCCCGGTGAAATAGCAACATAATCAAAGCCTGACTCTCTTCTTTGACGCATCTGAAGTCTAATGGTATCTAAAAGTGCCTGACTGCTCATAGGCTCTACGATACCGCTTGTCCCTAATATTGAAATACCTCCAACAATACCAAGTTTGGGGTTAAAAGTGCGTTCACACAGCTTTTCACCCTCCGGCGCCGAAATCTCAACCCGCAGACTACCCTTGTAGTCCATAGTCCTGCATACCTCCAACACCTCTTTTTTAATCATTTCCCTTGGAACATGATTGATTGCAGCATTGCCTATGGGTTGGTCAAGTCCGGGGCTTGTCACTCTTCCTACGCCCCTTCCGCCTTCAATGATAATTCTCTGAACATTAGGTATTTCATATCCTTCTTCCTTTACAACTTCAGCTTCATCTTCATCCTTTACATCTACATAAGCCACTTTTGCATAGACTAATATGCCTGTTGTAATATCCGGGTCATCTCCTCCATCCTTTTCTACCGCACAGCTCACTTCATTTTCCCCAGAGGTAATATCCAGAATCTTTGCATTATAAATAATTCCCTTCGGCGTTTCTATGGCAATTTCCGTCTTTCTTTGCCCAGTCAGAAGCATATAAGCAGCCGCCTTTGCTGCCGCTGCCGCACAGCTTCCGGTAGTAAAACCGTATCGCATCTTATTTTTCCTTTCACATATCATAAACAATACAACAC
>CAMWKB010000028.1 GCA_947174705.1 uncultured Lachnospiraceae bacterium | reverse complement strand
GTATATATATTATATTTATGAAAAATATATAAAATAACAATATTTTCACTTATAATATTACACCAAGTTATATAGATATGCAATCTGTTTAAATGTTTAATTTTGTATATTTTGTCAAAAATAAACAAATTATTATTGTAAAAATAAAATAAATATGTTGAAAAATAAAACGTGTTATGTTAAACTAACTTTTGTAAGGGTAAAAAAATAAAATTCCCTTGCAAAGAAAAGGAGGATATAAAACATGAAAAAGAAATTGTTAAGTGTTATACTTAGCGCAACAATGGTAGCAGCTTTAGTAACAGGCTGTGGCGGTGGCGGTTCAGACACCCAGACATCAGCTCCTGCAGCAGATAATACAACAACAGATGCTCCTGCAGCTGATACAACATCAGCTCCTGCAGCTGACACAACAACAGATGCTCCGGCAGCAGATAATGCTGGTTCAGGAGACCTGATCAAAGTTGGTTTCGCACAGGTAGGTCATGAATCTGACTGGCGTGCAGCTAACACACAGAATTATCAGGATGCTTTCTCAGAGGCTAACGGCTATGAATTATCTTTCGTAGATGCAGATAATGACAATGCAGTACAGTTAGAGGCAGTTCGTGGCTTTATCCAGCAGGAAGTTGACTACATTTGTATTGCACCTATCGAAACAGCTGGTTGGGATACAGTTCTTCAGGAAGCTCAGGATGCTGGTATTCCTGTACTTATCGTTGACCGTTCAGTAGATGCTGATGCTTCTCTTTATGAGACACAGATCGGTTGTGACATGGTTCTTGAAGGTGAGACAGCTGGTAACTGGTTAGCAGAGTACTTAGACGGCGCTGATGCTAAGATCCTTGTTATCGAAGGTTCAGTTGGTGCATCTGCAACACTTGGACGTACAGAAGGTTTCAACAATATAGCAAGCGCACACAGCGAGTGGGAAATCCTTGATTCTCAGTCAGGTGACTTCACACAGGCTGGTGGACAGGAAGTTATGGAGTCCTTCATTAAGTCTTACAGTGATTTCAACGTAGTAGTTTGCCAGAACGATAACGAAGCTTATGGTGCAATGGATGCAATGGATGCTGCAGGTATCACATACGGTGTTGACGGCGATGTTATTATCATTTCTTTCGATGCTACACATGATGGTCTTCAGTATACATTAGATGGAAAGATCAACTGTAACGTAGAGTGTAATCCTCTTCAGGCTGAGTTTGCAGCAGAAGTTATCCAGAAATTAGAAGCTGGAAGCGCTATTGACGCTGTAACAGTTGTTAAGGATGAAGCTTTCGTAGCACCTGGAATCGATTCTCAATATGCTGTAACAATGAGCCAGGAAGTATTGGATGGCCGTGCATACTAAGAAGAATCTATACTCAAATTAATAAACTGATTTAGGGTAAATATTGGGAGGGAGTCTGAAGACGATTTCCCTCCCTTTTTTCATCATTAATTGGAAATATTTTCTTTAGGTAAAATAAGGGGTGTGAAACAGCAGGAGGTATCAGTATGGATAGCAATATAGCTTTAACGATGCGGGGAATCTGTATGACATTTCCGGGAGTAAAAGCATTGGACAATGTGGATTTTACTCTGAAAAAAGGCGAAATTCGTGCATTAATGGGTGAAAACGGCGCCGGAAAGTCTACGCTTATTAAATGTTTGACAGGTGTAAATAAGTTTGAAGCCGGAGAAATCCATGTAGATGGAATTGAGGGACCGATTGTAAACAAGGATACAATGGATGCCCAGAAAAAAGGAATTTCAACGGTGTATCAGGAAGTAAACCTCTGTCCGAACTTATCGGTGGCAGAGAATTTGTTCATAGGGCGTGAGCCTTTAACAAAAATTGGTACGGTTAACCGCCGTAAGATGAATCAGATGGCGGCTAAGCTTATGAAGGATTTGGATTTAGATATAGAAGTAACAAGGAATTTGGAAGAATATTCACTGGCTTTGCAGCAGATGATTGCAATAGCCCGTGCTGTAGATATGGAATGTAAGGTGCTGATTCTCGATGAGCCGACTTCATCATTGGATGACAGCGAAGTTGAGAAGCTTTTCGGCATGATGATAAAATTGAAAAAACAGGGTGTAGGAATTGTTTTCGTTACACACTTCTTAGAGCAGGTTTATGCAGTATGCGACGGTATTACGGTACTCCGTAACGGAACTCTGGTAGGAGAATATACGGTAGAGGAACTGCCCAGAGTCCAGCTGGTAGCGGCTATGATGGGTAAGGATTTTGATGACCTGGCAAGCATTAAACCGGAAGGTACAATGGATTTCTCCAAGGTTCCGCTGCAGATTGATGCAAAAGGATTAAGCCATGCGGGGACTATTAAACCCTTTGATCTGGAGATTCACAAGGGCGAAGTTGTAGGTCTTACCGGATTGTTGGGAAGCGGGCGCAGCGAGCTTGCCCGTGCCATTTACGGTGCTGACAGGGCGCAGACTGGAACTTTGAAGGTAGCTCAGAAAGAAGTTAAGATTAAAAGTCCTATAGATGCTATGAATCTTGGTATGGGACTTCTGCCGGATGATAGAAAAGCAGAAGGAATCATAGGTGATTTGTCCGTACGTGAAAATATTATTCTTGCAATGCAGGCAAAGGCCGGTATTTTTAAGAAGATTCCAATGTCTAAGCAGATAGAGATTGCTGATAAATACATAGAAATGCTGCAGATTAAGACAGCAAGCAAGGAAACTCTGATTAAGAGATTATCCGGCGGTAACCAGCAGAAAGCGATTCTGGCAAGGTGGCTTGCTACCAATCCGGATTTCCTGATTCTGGATGAACCGACCCGTGGTATTGATATCGGTACCAAAACGGAGATTCAGAAATTAGTTATTAAACTTGCACAGGAAGGCAAGAGCTTGATATTCATTTCTTCAGAGATTGAAGAAATGCTTCGTACCTGTAACAGAATGGCCGTACTTCGCGACGGCGCTAAGGTCGGCGAAATCAGCGGCGACGATATGACACAAGAAGGCGTAATGCACGCTATAGCAGGAGGTGCACATGAATAATATTAAAAAAATAACAAAAATGCAGTTGTTCCTGCCTATATTCAGTATGATTTTAGTAATGCTTGTTAATGTAATTTATGATGTTGTAAACGGCAATGCTCCGTTTGGTTTCTTTGCAATAAGTACACAGTTGACATCATCCGGAAATACGATATTATATGGACGTCTGATCGATATTCTTAACCGTGGAAGCGAAGTTGCAATTCTGGCAATTGGTATGACGCTTGTTGTATCCGCTTCTGCCGGAACAGATATTTCCGTAGGTTCCGTTATGAGTCTTTCAGGCGGTATGTGCTGTATGCTCTTGGCAGGATATGGCGTAACGAATGTTTCCGAATATGCACGTCCTCTTTGGGTGGGCATCGGAGCCGGTATTCTGGTTGCGGTTTTGTGCGGTTTGTTTAACGGTTTTTTGGTAGCTTATTTAAATATTCAGCCGATGGTGGCAACGCTGATTCTATGGTCGGCAGGACGTGCGATCGGATTGTTGTTATGTAATAGTGCAATCGTATATGTGCGTGTACCGTCATTCCAGATTTTCGGATCATATGTTGGCTTATTCCCTACACCTATGCTGATAGCGGCAGCTTGTATTTTGATCATGTCGCTGATTCTTAAGTTTACGGCGCTTGGTACTTTTGTACAGAGTGTTGGTATTAATAAGAGAGCAGCCAGAATATCCGGTTTTAGCTCTGCGAAAATTATTCTGATGTGTTATGCAATCTGCGGTTTGTGTGCAGGTATTGCAGGAATTACCGCAACTTCACGTATTTATTCGGCTGATACTAATAATATCGGTCTGAATATGGAAATGGATGCAATTCTTGCGGTAGCTCTCGGCGGAAACAGTCTTGGCGGCGGTAAATTTAATCTGGCAGGTTCTATAATCGGAGCTTATACAATTCAGGCTATTACGACTACTCTGTATGCATTGGGAGTATCTTCAGCCCAGGCACCGGTATTTAAAGCAATTGTAGTTATTCTTATTGTAGTAATCCAGGCAGAACCTGTAAGAGAATACTTTAAGAAATTATCTGCTAAAAAAGCAGCTGCAAAGGAGGCTTAAGAGTATGAAAAAATTAAAAATTAATAGTAATAGTATATTATTGCTTATTACTATAGCTTTATTTGTGGCTATGTACATAGCAGGTTGTATTGTATATGCGGATAAAGGATTTACACGTCTTCAGACTTTCTTAAATATTTTGATTAATAATGCGGGTCTGATCTGTATAGCGGCGGGAACGACGTGTGTTATGTTGACCGGTGGTATTGATATCTCCGTAGGTTCGGTAGTAGCTATGGACTGTATGATTTTAGCAGTTGGTATTGAAGAGTGGGGCTGGAAAAGTCAGACGCTTATACTGCTTGTGCTGGTAATAGGAATAGTATTTGGAGTTGTGCAGGGATACTGTATTGCTTATTTAGGGATTCAGCCTTTTATTGTAACTATGGCAGGTTTGTTTTTTGCGAGAGGTATGACAGCAGTTATATGTACAGACCAGGTCAGCATTGTATCAGATGAATTTTTTGTAAAACTTGCGAATTTTAAAATTAATATGCCGTTTGGCGCGTATGAGAATAAGAAAGGTATCCTGCAGGTTCCTTATGTGAGGATTACGGTTATTTTAGCGCTTATTGTTGTTGTGCTTATATTCTTAATGCTGAAGTATACAAGGTTCGGACGAAGCATTTATGCAGTCGGCGGAAATAGTCAGTCAGCAGAGTTGATGGGTCTGGATGTACGTAAAACCAAAATGAAGACCTATGTGCTTGCAAGTTTCTTAGCTTCTATCGGAGGCATATGCTACTGTCTTAATACTATGTGCGGAACAACCACGCAGGGAACGGGCTTAGAGATGGATGCGATTTCATCGGCTGTTATCGGTGGTACTCTATTAACCGGTGGTGTGGGTAATGTTTTTGGAACGCTTATAGGTGTTTTAATTAACGGTACTATATCCACACTTGTAAAATCACATGGTAAACTGGTTAGTTCATGGGCCAATATTGTAACGGCGATTCTGCTTTGCTTCTTTATCGTACTGCAGGCAGTTCTGGCTAAGATCAAAGAGAGCAAGAAAGCATAAGTTGTATTACTTTGAGACAACAAAAGAGACGTACATATTGTGCGTCTCTTTTTAACAATGCGGGGTTAAGGCAGGAGGAGAGCTATGAAGAAAATAGCCTATAAATTTGCAGCAGTAATTATGATGATGGTAATAGTGGCACTGGTTGCATTAGTTGTTTTGGGCAGTAATATCAGGCGGATTTCGGTGCAGAGCCAGAACTTCATTAACCATGAGGTTAATGAGATTGATACTGTGCATGGAATTTATGAGAATTACCTGCAGATTTATACCGCAATGTATGCTCACATAAATACAAAACTCGCAGCTGTAATGGATAAAAAAGCAGAAGAGGTATTAAGTACAAGAGAAGTAATGTGGCAGATGATGGAAGAATACAAGTCGGTAATCAGTAATGAGGAAATACAGGCCGTGTATAATACGGTAGAAACGAAACTCACTGCTTATGATGAGGCGATAGATGAAATTCTTGCTGTAAGCCGCTCAGGAGATAAGGAAGCTGCGAATCTTCTTGTCACTAATAAGCTGTATTCGATAAATGATTCTATCACAACCAATATGCCTAAGTTATTAAATGCTTCGGAGGATAATCTGGAAACGGGAAAAGTAACCTTAAGTCTGACGGCGGAACGTTCACAAAAAGTAGTTGTGCTGATGGCGGCTGTGTTAATAGTTATGGCTGTGATAATTACATTTATTTCCAATCTTCTGCTTGTCGTTCCCATACGTAAAATGGCGGATGTTATAAAAGGAATGATCGCAGATATACAGGAAGGGCATGGGGACCTGACAAAGCGTGTTCCGGTAAAGACCAAGGATGAAATTGCGGTTCTGGCCGAGGGAGTTAATCAATTTCTGGAAATTTTACAGGGAATAATCGGAGGCGTTATTGAGTGTGGACAAGAAATTGATACACACCAGCAGAATGTCAGCAATGTTGTAGAAATGACGAACCGCAATGCGGAAGAAAATTCATCCATGATGGAAGAACTGGCTGGAGTTATGCAGGATATTTCCGAGACAGCATCCCAGGTAAATGAAAATACCAAAAGTGCGGAAGAGTCAGCGGATAATATTATGACTCAGGCAGTTGATGGAAGCGCATTTGCGGGTGAGATACGAAACAGAGCCGAAGGCTTACAAAAGAGAGCTCAGGAAAGCAAACAGTCGGCGGAAGCAATGATTAAGAAACTGGATGTGGCATTGAATGCATCCATTACCGACAGCCGTCAGATAGAAGAAATTAACGGTTTGACAAATGAAATATTAGACATAGCATCCAAAACCAATCTCTTAGCGCTTAATGCTTCTATTGAAGCAGCCAGGGCAGGAGAAGCGGGAAAAGGCTTTGCGGTGGTAGCGGATGAGATCCGTATTCTGGCTGACAATTCCAGGGAGACGGCTAACAGTATCCAGGCGATTTCCGAAGGCGTTGTTGCAGCGGTTATGCGATTGGCTGAAAATGCCAGAAGCCTGATAGAGTTTATTAATAAACAGGTTATGCCGGATTATGAAGTGTTGGAGAAAACCGGAGAGCAGTATCTGCAGGATTCTATTACGGTAGACCAGATAATGAATGATATAAAGAAAGACATGGAAATTTTTTCAAAATTAATGGGAACCGTAGTGGAATCTAATAACACTATTGCAGATAATGTAAATGATAGTGCAAGAAATATTTCGGATGTGGTAGAAAATACATCAGTGCTTACCGGTAATATGCAGGAAATCATAGATGTTTTGGAGAGGGTGGCTGCAGCGATACAGCACTTGTCAGAGCAGACAGCAGATTTTCAATAATGTTATGTAAACTAAATAATATATAAACGCTGTTTACAGCAGCAGAAAGAGAGGGCATATGCAGACAAAAAATTATAAGTTCTGGTTTTGTACCGGATCACAGGACCTTTATGGAGATGAGTGCTTAAGAAAAGTAGCCGACCATTCGGCTAAAATAGTGGAAGGATTAAACGCTTCAGGCAAGCTGCCGTTTGAGGTTGTACTTAAACCTACATTAATCAGTCAGGCCTCAATCAGACAGACTTTTAACGATGCAAATAATGACGCAGAGTGTGCGGGAGTAATCACATGGATGCATACTTTTTCACCGGCTAAGATGTGGATTCTCGGTTTGAAAGAATTCAGAAAACCTCTTTGTCATTTACATACACAGTTTAATGAAGAACTTCCGTATGATACGATAGATATGGACTTCATGAATGAGAACCAGTCGGCGCATGGCGACAGGGAATACGGACATATAGTAAGCCGTATGGGAATCGAGAGGAAAATTATTGTCGGACACTGGGCAAATCCGAGGGTTCAGGAACAGCTTGGAAGCTGGATGAGAACCGCGCTGGGCGTAATTGAATCATCACATATCAGGGTATGTCGTTTCGGTGATAATATGAACAATGTAGCCGTAACAGAAGGCGATAAGGTAGAAGCCCAGATTAAGTTTGGCTGGGAGATAGACCATTACAACGTAAACGATCTGGTAGAATATGTGGATGCTGTTGCACAGGGTGATGTGGACGCCCTTGTAGATGAATATTACAGTAAATATAAGATAATTGATGAAGGAAGAGACTTAGACGAGTTTAAGAAACATGTTGAAGTTCAGGCGAGACAGGAAATCGGTATTGAGAAATTCTTAGTTGAGAATGATTATCATGCGATTGTTACCCACTTTGGCATGCTTGGAGGTTTGAAGCAGTTACCGGGTCTTGCTATCCAGAGACTTATGGAAAAAGGCTATGGTTTCGGTGCTGAAGGTGACTGGAAGGTAGCCGCAATGGTACGCATGATGAAACTTATGACAGCCGATATTAAGGATGCTAAGGGAACTTCCATGATGGAAGATTATACATATAACCTTGTGCCGGGCAAAGAAGGTATATTACAGGCGCATATGTTAGAGGTATGTCCTTCCGTAGCGGACGGCGAAATCGGAATTAAAGTATGTCCGCTTTCAATGGGTAACAGGGAAGATCCCGCGCGTCTTGTATTTACATCCAAGACAGGACCTGCAGTTGCATGTTCTTTAGTTGATTTAGGAACGAGATTCCGTCTGCTTATTAATGCGGTTGACTGTAAGAAAGTAGAAAAACCGATGCCTAAACTTCCGGTAGGCACTGCATTCTGGACGCCTCAACCGAATCTTGAAGTAGGAGCTACGGCATGGATTCTTGCAGGAGGAGCACATCATACCGCGTTCTCTTATGACCTGACGGTTGAGCAGATGGCTGACTGGGCAGACGCTATGGGAATTGAGAGTGTAATAATTGATAAAAATACGAATATTCGTGATTTTAAGAACGAATTAAGGTGGAATGAGGCGGCTTATAGATAGTTTCGAAAATATTTATAAAATATATAGAGGAGGGTGGTAAAATGGGATTCACTACGGAAGAAGTGAAGAAACAGATTGATGAGGGAAAGAGCGTACTTGGAATTGAATTCGGTTCGACAAGAATTAAGGCTGTACTTGTAGCGGAAGACAATACGCCTATTGCATCCGGTGCGCATGATTGGGAGAATCGTCTGGAAAACGGAATCTGGACTTACAGTCTGGACGATATCTGGAATGGGCTTCAGGACTGTTACAGCGATTTGGTAAAAGACGTTAAGAATCAGTACGGGACCGAACTTACTAAGTTTGGTGCAATCGGATTCTCGGCAATGATGCATGGATATATGGCATTTGATGAGAAGGGTGAGCTTTTGGTTCCTTTCCGTACATGGAGGAATACTATTACCGGACAGGCATCAGAGAAACTGACGGAAGTATTTAATTATCATATTCCACAAAGATGGAGCATAGCGCATCTTTATCAGGCGATTTTAAACGGTGAAGAACACGTTCCTTCGGTTCGTTATTTTACTACGCTTGCGGGTTATGTACATTGGAAATTGACGGGAGAACGTACACTTGGGGTCGGTGAAGCGTCAGGAATGTTCCCGATTGATATTGCAACCGGAGATTTTAACGAAAAGATGATTTCGCAGTTTGATGAACTTGTAGCAGATAAGAATTTCCCTTGGAAATTAAGGGAGATTATGCCGAAGGTTCAGACTGCCGGTGAAAATGCAGGAACTTTGAGTGCGGAAGGCGCGAAGCTTTTAGACCCGACAGGAAAACTACAGGCAGGCATACCGCTTTGTCCTCCGGAGGGAGATGCGGGAACCGGCATGGCAGCTACCAATTCGGTTGCAAAGAGAACGGGTAACGTATCGGCAGGCACCAGTGTATTTGGTATGGTTGTGTTGGAAAACGAACTTAAAAAAGTATATGATGCCATTGACCTTGTTACGACACCGGACGGCAGCCTTGTAGCAATGGTACACTGCAATAACTGTACTTCCGATTTGAACGCATGGGTTGGAATTTTCAAAGAGTTTGCGGAAAGCATGGGTATGAAAGTAGATATGGGCGAGCTTTTTGGAACTTTATACCGTAAAGCCTTAGAGGGAGACGATGACTGCGGCGGACTGCTTGCATATAACTATTTCTCAGGAGAACATATTACAGGCTTTGAAGAGGGACGTCCGTTATTTGTGCGTACTCCTTCCGATAAATTCAACCTTGCTAATTTTATGAGGGTTCATCTTTTTACCTCTCTTGGAGCTTTAAAGACCGGATTGGATATTCTTCTTAAAGAAGAAGGCGTTCGTGTTGATGAAATCCTTGGACATGGCGGTCTGTTTAAGACTAAAGGCGTCGGACAGAGAATTCTTGCAGCAGCCATTAATGCGCCTGTAAGCGTTATGGAGACAGCTGGAGAAGGCGGAGCATGGGGAATCGCGTTACTGGCTTCCTATATGATTCATAAAGATGGTAATGAGACCTTGGCAGAATTCCTGAACAAAAAGGTATTCGACGGACAAAAAGGCAGCAAGGAAGAGCCTCGTAAAGAGGATGTGGAAGGTTTCGACAAATTCATGGTGCGTTATACCAAGGGTCTGGCTATTGAAAGAGCCGCAGTCGATAGTTTGCGCTGACGCCGTTGGTATCAGGCACAAATATCACAGAATAATTAGAGAAAGGAAAACACGAATATGCTTGAAGAATTAAAGAAACGTGTATATGAAGCGAATATGCTTCTTCCTAAGTATGGGCTGGTTACTTTTACATGGGGAAATGTCAGTGAAATTGATGAAGAAAGCGGCATTTTTGCAATCAAGCCATCCGGCGTGGATTATGATAAATTAACTCCTGATGATATGGTATTAATGGATTTGAAGGGCAATAAGGTTGAGGGGCGTTATAATCCGTCTTCCGACACTCCGACACATCTGGAATTATACAAAGCATTTCCGGAAATCGGAGGAATTGTACACACTCACTCCTCATACGCTACAAGCTGGGCGCAGGCAGGGCGGAGCATTCCTTGTTATGGCACTACACATGCGGATTATATCTATGGTGAAGTGCCCTGCTTAAGATGCCTTAACGAAGACGAAATAGCGGAAGCTTATGAACAGAATACCGGTCTTTTGATTGTCAGTGAATTTAAGAAAATGGGTAAAGACGTTATGGCTGTACCCGCAGTTCTTTGTAAGAATCACGGCCCGTTTGCGTGGGGAAAAAATGGTAATGATGCGGTACACAATGCTGTGGTTTTGGAAGAGGTAGCAAAGATGGCTTATAGGGCTGAGACAATTAATCCCCGTATACAGCCTGCGCCTCAGGAATTACAGGATAAGCACTATTACAGAAAGCATGGCGCTAACGCTTATTACGGCCAAAATTAAAAGAGCGTCGGTTAAAAATTAATAATTAACAAATATAATAATGATGGAGGTTGACAATGAACAAATTAGAGTTACAAAAAACAGCTAATGAAGTTCGTAAAGGTATTGTCACCGCAGTACATGGTGCAAAAGCAGGACATCCGGGCGGCTCTTTATCTGCGGCAGATATTTTTACGTATCTTTATTTCGAGGAGATGAATATCGATCCTAAGAACCCAAAAGACCCAGACAGGGACCGTTTTGTATTATCCAAGGGTCATACCGCGCCGGGCTTATATTCCGTACTGGCTAACCGCGGATATTTCCCTGTAGAGGATTTACCTACGCTGCGTCACCTTGGTTCATATTTACAGGGACATCCGTGTATGCAGGAAACTCCGGGTGTAGATATGTCATCAGGTTCTCTTGGACAGGGTATATCGGCAGCAGTTGGTATGGCGCTTGCAGCTAAGATGGACAATAAAGATTACAGAGTATATACACTGCTTGGAGACGGTGAAATCGAAGAGGGTCAGGTCTGGGAAGCATCTATGTTTGCCGGACATAGAAAATTGGATAATCTTGTAGTAATCGTGGATAATAACGGACTGCAGATCGACGGAAAGATTGAAGATGTATGCTCTCCGTATCCTATTGATAAGAAGTTCGAAGCCTTCAATTTCCATGTAATCAACATCAACGGAAATGATTTTGACGAGCTTGAGGCTGCATTTAAAGAGGCACGAAATACAAAGGGTATGCCGACAGCTATCATTTGTAAGACCTTAAAGGGCAAAGATGTGTCATTTATGGAAAACAGTATAGATTGGCACGGAAAAGCGCCTAATGACGAAGAATATAAAATCGCAATGGCAGATTTGGAGAAAGTAGGTGAAGCGTTATGTCAGAAGTAAAGAAAATAGCAACAAGAGAAAGTTATGGATTAGCACTGGCAGAATGTGGAAAGGATTATCCGAATCTGGTGGTTTTGGATGCAGACCTTGTAGCTGCTACTAAGACCGGTCCTTTCAAAAAAGCATTTCCCGAAAGGCACATTGACTGCGGTATTGCAGAATGTAATATGACAGGTATCGCAGCAGGTCTTGCAACCTGTGGTAAAATTCCTTTTGTTACATCATTTGCGATGTTTGCGGCAGGACGTAATTTTGAGCAGATTCGTAACTCAATAGGATATCCTCATTTAAATGTTAAAATCGGTGCGACACATGCCGGGATTACTGTTGGTGAAGACGGTGCAAGTCATCAGTGTAATGAAGATATAGCACTTATGAGGACAATCCCCGGCATGACAGTAGTAGTTCCTGCTGATGATGTAGAAGCAAGGGCTGCAGTCAGGGCGGCAATTGAGAAAGAGGGACCGGTGTATCTTAGATTCGGACGTGCAGGCGTTCCTGTTATCAATGACAGACCGGATTATAAATTTGAGATAGGCAAAGGGGTCTTGCTAAAAGAAGGAAAAGATGTTACGATTGTTGCTTGTGGGATTACTGTTGCATCTGCCCTTGATGCGGCGCAGATGTTAGCTGCTGACGGTATAAGCGCAGAAGTAATTGATATGCACACAATCAAACCTTTGGACAAAGAGCTTATTCTTGCTTCGGCGAAAAAGACCGGCAAAGTTGTTACTGCTGAAGAACATTCAGTTATCGGCGGTCTTGGAAGCGCAGTTTGCGACTGTCTGTGTGAGAATCTTCCTACTCCGGTTCTTAAGATCGGTATGCAGGATGTATTTGGAGAGTCCGGCACGGCAGCAGCCCTGGTTGAGAAGTATGGTCTTGACGGCAAAGGAATATATGCAAAAGTAAAGGACTTTGTTAAATAATTATGAAAAACTTATTATCTCCATCCATACTCGCTGCTGATTTCAGTATTTTGGGAAAGCAGATTGCAGAGGCGGATGAAGCGGGCGCAGACTATATACATATTGATGTCATGGACGGTGTATTTGTACCTTCTATTTCCTTTGGTATGCCGGTGATTTCAACAATCAGACCTGTTACGAAAAAGGTGTTTGACGTACATCTGATGATTGTTGAACCGGAGCGGTATATTGAGGAATTTGCAAAGTGCGGTGCGGACAGTATTACTTTTCACTTAGAAGCGACGCAGGACGTAGACGGAGTGATAGATAAAATCCACCGCGCAGGATGCAGGGTGGGACTTTCCATTAAACCGGCGACTCCGATAGAGGCAGTAAGGCCATACTTAGATAAAGTGGAAATGCTGCTTATTATGACAGTGGAGCCTGGATTTGGCGGTCAGAAATACATTCAAGAATCGACGAATCGTATACAAAGCGCCCGCCGGATGATAGAAGAAATGGGACTTGATGTGGACATTCAGGTAGACGGCGGGATTACAGATGAAACATTGCATACAGCCTTGGAGGCCGGCGCTAATGTCATTGTTTCCGGCTCCGGAATCTTTCATGGGAACATCGGCGAAAATGTTGCAAGATATCGCAAAGTGATGAAGAATATGGAGTGCAAAGAGCAATGAAAAAGTTAGGCAGAAATGATCCTTGTTGGTGTCAGAGTGGACGTAAGTATAAAGCCTGCCATATGGCTTTTGATGAAAAAATACAGCAGTATGCTTTTGAGGGGCATATGGTTCCGGACCATGATATGATCAAAACCAAAGAGCAGATAGAGGGAATTAAGGAAAGCAGCAAGATAAACATAGCTGTCCTTGATTATGTGGCGGAACATATACGTATAGGCATGAGCACGGAAGAGATTAACCGTCTGGTAGAAGAGAAAACCGCCGAGATGGGAGGCATACCCGCACCGCTTGATTATGACGGTTTTCCCAAGAGCGTATGCACTTCGGTCAATGAACAGGTTTGTCATGGTATTCCTTCCGAAAAAGATATTTTAAAGGACGGGGATATAGTTAATGTCGATGTATCTACAATCTACAAAGGCTATTTCTCAGATTCTTCAAGAATGTTTATGTTGGGAAATGTCCCTGATAAGACGAAGAGACTTGTGGAAACAGCGCATAAATGTATCGAAATAGGTTTAGAACAGGTTAAACCCTGGAATTTCCTAGGGGATATGGCTCAGGCAATTAACGATTTTGCTCAAGCGAATGGTTATTCTATTGTAAGGGAAATCGGCGGACACGGGGTAGGACTTGAATTCCATGAGGAGCCCTTTGTCAGCTATGTAACCAGGAAAGGAACTGAGATGTTGATGGTTCCCGGAATGGTATTTACAATAGAACCAATGGTAAATATGGGTAAGGCTGATATCTATATGGATGATGATAACGGATGGACTGTGTATACGGAAGACGGTCTTCCATCGGCACAGTGGGAAGTAACGGTCGCTGTTACAGAAGACGGATATGAAGTGCTTACCTGGTAGAATGTTTTGACATGTAAAAAGCCGGAAAACATCGGATTGCAAGATGTTTTTCCGGCTTATTAAAAATATTTTTGTGTAAATTTCCGATATTGCATTTAATAAATAAATTTGCTATCGTGTGTTTACAATCTTTTGAAGTCAATATATATCCGATAATTCTTTTTCGGATACTTTTCACATTGGAAGCAGCGGCGCGTAGCTGCTTTTAATCCGGCGTTTCGCCATGATTCAAATGATTTTATAAAAATTACAAAAAGAAAACGGAGGAATTGTTATGAAAGAATTTATGACAAGAGTGTCAGATTATTTGAGTGAAAGGAGAAACGACCCTGAGAATAATGTGGACTTGGTTGCATTTGGTCTTGCGGGAGTAGCAATACTTGTTATTATCATCCTATGCCTTTTATTAATCTGGCGAAAGAATTCTAATGAAAAAAATGAGGAACTTAAGGAAGAGACTTTTGTGGAAACAATGGAAGTTGTTCCTGCGGACTATGCAGATGAAGAAGAATTCAGGATGCAGTATTTGACAAGCAGCGAATATTTAAGTGAAAAGGTAAATGAACTGTTAAGTTCGCTGACAGAGATAAGGGAGACTCTTACAGAAACAGTAAGTACACAGGAAGCTGATGATAGCGAGCTTCGCGCAGAAGACGAGAGGCTGCGCGGACAGATAGAGGCGCTTCAGGAAGAGATTAACGCACTTAAGGAGGAAGATATCCGCCTAAATGAGGAAGATAAGGCGTTACAGGAACAGATTAATGCCCTTATGGAAAAAACTAAACAGCTTGAAAATGAAAACGAAGAGATTAAAAAGCAGATAGAAGCGCTTAAGCAGGAAGATGAAGAGGTCAAAAAGAAAATAAATGAAGTGCAGAAAAAAATAAAAGAGCTTCAGGAAGAAGATTCAAAGCTCAAAGAGCAGATTGTAACCTTACAGCAGCAGGATGTTCTGATACAGGAAAATATAAATGGAATTACAAAAAATATTAGTAATATAATTACCGAACTTAAGAACACACAAAATTACATATATGATTTGACTGATATAGTCAACGTAATGAATGGCGAGATGATTACGGAAATTCAGGAACAGATAAGTGAAATCACATTGCAGATGAATCAGGTTAATACGGATATTTCAAATATTTATAATGAAATCAACTCTTTAGAAATAGCGGACGAGGAACTTAGGGGCATTATTGCCAAAATAGAACTGCAGCTGAAGGATTCCATTAATCAGAATATTGAAGATATAACCAATCATTTAAATGATATGGTAGAGCAGATAGCTAAAGCGGCAGCGGAGATAGAAGCCGCTAAGAAACAAATTGCGGATAATCAGAAGCAAATAGAGGAGAACCAAAAGCAAATTGGAAATACACAAGAACAGGTGGAAGATGCCCAAAAGGAAATAGGAAGCACACAGGAACAGGTAGAAGAGAACCAGAAGCAAATCGGCAGCACAAAAGAGCAGGTAGAAGATAACAAGAAACAAATAGAAGATACAAAAGAACAAGTTGAAAATAATCAGGAAAAGATAAATGATATGCAGACTAAGATAAATAATATACAAAATTGGATAGATAATAATGACTCACAACTGCTCAGGTACAGCTATGATGAAAGCAGTAATACACTTTCTCTGATTCCGAATCGGCATTGACAAGATAATAGCTTTGTGTTAGTTTAACAATATCTAACAGAAAGAAGGAACCGTAAATTTATGGGCAAAGGAAAATATTATATTACTACAGCTATAGCATATACTTCAGGCAAACCCCATATCGGGAACAGCTATGAAATCGTACTGGCGGACAGCATTGCCAGATTTAAAAGGAAGGATGGATACGAGGTATTCTTCCAGACAGGAACGGATGAACATGGTCAGAAAATAGAGTTAAAGGCTAAAGAAGCCGGTATTACGCCTAAGGAATTTGTAGATGGCGTAGCAGGACAGATACGTTCAATTTGTGATTCATTAAATACTTCTTATGACAAATTCATCCGTACAACCGATGATTACCATGAGAAACAGGTACAGAAGATTTTTAAGAAACTCTATGACCAGGGAGATATATATAAAGGCTCCTATGAAGGCTTGTATTGTACCCCCTGCGAGTCTTTCTGGACACAGTCACAGCTTGTAGACGGAAAATGTCCGGATTGCGGAAGGGAAGTAAAACCAGCTAAGGAAGAGGCATATTTCTTTAAGATGAGCAAATATGCGGATAAACTGATTGAACATATTAATGCTCATCCGGAGTTTATTCAGCCTGTTTCACGTAAAAATGAAATGATGAATAATTTTCTGCTTCCGGGCCTGCAGGATTTGTGTGTATCAAGAACCTCGTTTAAATGGGGAATTCCGGTGGATTTTGATGACAAGCATGTCGTTTATGTGTGGCTGGATGCACTGTCTAACTATATTACCGGTATCGGATATGATGCAGACGGAAATTCTACCGGACAGTATAAGGAGCTTTGGCCCGCCGATTTACATCTTATCGGAAAAGATATAATCCGTTTCCATACTATTTATTGGCCCATTTTCCTGATGGCGCTTAACGAGCCCCTTCCTAAACAGATTTTCGGGCATCCCTGGTTATTACAGGGTGACGGTAAGATGAGTAAGTCCAAGGGAAATGTAATTTATGCGGAAGACTTGATTGAGTTCTTCGGAGTGGATGCAGTACGTTATTTTGTATTGCATGAAATGCCTTTTGAGAACGACGGCGTGATCACATGGGATTTGATGGTAGAAAGACTTAACGCCGACCTTGCCAATACGCTTGGTAATCTGGTAAACAGAACTATTTCTATGAGCAATAAATATTTTGGCGGCGTTGTGGAGAATAAGAAAGTTGGTGTGGCACAGGGCGAAGAAGATGTAGATGCCGATTTGTATCAGGTTATTACACAAACTTACGCCAATGTCAGCAGCAAGATGGATGAACTGCGTGTTGCAGATGCAATTACGGAAACATTCATATTATTTAAACGCTGCAATAAATATATAGATGAGACTATGCCCTGGGCATTGGCCAAAGATGAGGCTAAGAAAGACAGGCTGGCAACCGTTTTGTACAATCTGCTAAACGGAATACTGGTGGGCGCAAGCCTTTTAGAGCCTTATATGCCTGAAACCGCCGGTAAGATTGCCGAACAGATTAATGCGACACTGGTTGATTTCGCCGTATTGGAAGAATGTGCGAAAGATAAGAATATTGCAAAGGCAGCAGAACTTTATCCGTCCGGAAATAAGGTTACCCAGACGCCTGAGATTCTTTTTGTAAGAAGAGACCTGAAGGAAGTCATGGATAAAGTTGAGGCAATGTTTGAGGCAAGAAGGCCTGCACAGGCAGATGCAGCGTCTGAAACCGGAGAGGAAACAAAGGACGATGCTGAAGATGTAATGGATATAGAGCCTAAGGCAGTTATTACCTACGACGATTTTGATAAATGTCAATTTCAGGTAGGCGAGATTATAGAATGTAAAGAAGTGCCTAAGTCAAGAAAACTTTTATGTTCGCAGGTACGTATTGGTTCAAACGTTAAACAGATATTGTCAGGAATTAAACAATATTATACTCCCGAAGAAATGGTCGGGAAAAAAGTTATGGTACTTGTTAATTTACAGCCGAGGGAAATTGCCGGTATGAAGTCCGAGGGTATGCTTTTATGTGCGGAAGCAGCAGACGGAAGCCTTGCCCTTATGACTCCGGAGAAAGCAATGCCCTCAGGCGCAGAAATTTGTTAAAAAAGGAAGTTACATTGTGCGTAAAGAAGAATTTTATTATGATTCAAGAGATAGGGAAAGTAAGATACATGCAGTTAAGTGGATTCCGGACGATATAGTGAAACCGGTCTGTATTTTCCAAATAGTACATGGGATGGCAGAGCATATTGAGTGCTATAATGAATTTGCGGAGTTTCTGGTGGGAAAAGGTATAATGGTTGTAGGCGAGGACCACTTAGGACATGGTAAGTCGGTAGCAGAGGGAGGACTTTACGGATATTTCTGTAAGGAAGACTCGGTTAATGTTGTAGTAAGGGATGTGCATCGGCTGAAAAAAATCATACAGGAAGAGTATCCGGACATTCCATATCTGATTCTGGGTCACAGTATGGGCTCGTTTATTCTAAGGAGCTATATTCACCGGTACGGAAGCGGAATGGATGGAGCTGTTATAGTCGGAACGGGTATGCAGCCTAAATCCCTGCTCTTTTTAGCCAGAATGCTGATTTCCATCCAACAGCTTTTCTTAGGTCCTAAACATATAAGTAAATTTATGGATAAGATTGCTTTTGGCGCATATAATAAAAAATTTGAACCTACAAGAACCCAGTATGACTGGCTTTCTGTAAATCAGTCCAATGTAGACCGTTATATAGCCGATCCGTTGTGCGGTTTTACATTTACGTTAAACGGTTTTTCGACACTTTTTCAACTTATACGGGAATGTCATAATAAAGAAAAACTCGAAAAGATTCCTAAGAATCTTCCTATCTTTATAATATCCGGAACGGATGACCCGGTAGGTGATTACGGACGGGGCGTAGAGAAAGCATATAACACGTATCTTTCTCATGGATTACAGAATGTGCATATGAAATTATATGAAAAAGCCCGTCATGAAATATTAAATGAGACCGATAGGGAAATGGTATACGGCGATATCTACCGCTGGATTCTTCAAAGAATTGCCTAAGGAGTGAGTTTATGAAAAAATTAATAGGTCTTTTAGCAATGTTGTTTATGTTTGGTCTGTATGGAACAAACGTCATGGCAGCAGACGTTAAGGATACAGTTGTTGCGCTTGGGGCGGATTTGACTTCGCAGCAGCGCGAAACCGTGCTTAACCTAATGGGACTATCAGAAGCGGAACTTTCTGACTGTACGGTAATTTATATTACAAACGCTATGGAACATGAATATCTGGATTCGTATCTGGATTCGTCCGTAATCGGGACCAAGTCATTATCAAGTGTAAAAATAACTAAGGCACAGGCCGGAAGCGGAGTTATGGTCACAACGCAGAATATTAATTACTGCACTACAGGTATGTACCGTAATGCTCTTATGACAGCGGGAATGGAAGATACGGAAGTGTTGGTTGTCGGACCCACACCGATTTCAGGAACGGCCGGACTCATTGGCGCACTCAAAGCATATGAGGTTATGTCATCTGCCTCTGTATCTGATACGGCGTTAGATACGGCTCTGGATGAGCTTATAACAACAGGTGAACTTGCCGACAGTATTCAGGGCGATATAAGCTCTGAGGACGTAGAAGCTCTGATTGCATGGCTGAAAAATAAAATAGCCGCCGGAGAATTGGATACCGGTGATGCAGATAGCGTAGAAAAGGTTATCGAAGAAGGAGAAGCAAATTTCGGTATTACTTTAACCGAGAAAGAAAAACAACAGATTATCGGACTTCTTAAGAAACTTGATTCGCTGGGACTTAATGCAGAATACCTTATTGATCAGGCACAGAAGTTATATGACAAATACGGGATTGGGTTTGTTGAAAATGCCAACGACGCAATTAACGAGGCGGTGGGCAATGCAGTAACAAGTGCAGCCAAGAACTTTTTCCAGAATATAAAGACAACGGTTGCTGATTTTTTTAAAAACCTGTTTTCCTGATTTATTTATATATGTTTATATGTTTTCGTAAGCGGACATTCCGGATGAAAAGCCGGAATGTTTTTTTTTATTTTGTTTATAATAAAGCGAAAGAATATTGTGAAAGGACTGGATAAATATGAAAATTGCTTTTTTTAGTACTAAACCTTATGATAAAATATGGTTTGAGCCGATGGGAAAGGATTACGGTTTCGATATTCGTTTTTACGAAGTTCCTTTCAACTCGGATACTATATACCTTGCAAAAAATTATGATGCTATCTGCGTTTTTGTAAACGATTATATTACGGCGGAAATGATAGAAGCGCTCTATGAAATGAAAGTAAAAGCAATCCTTCTTCGCAGTGCGGGATTCAATCATGTGGATATAAAGGCGGCAGAGGATAAAATAATCGTACTCAGAGTGCCAAGTTATTCTCCCGAGGCAGTCGCTGAATTTGCAATCGGAATGATCTTGACGGTAAACCGTTACATCCATAAAGCATATAATAGAACAAGGGATTTTAATATGAGTCTGAACGGGCTTATGGGAGTAGACTTATACCATAAGACAGCCGGAATTATAGGAACAGGTAAAATAGGCCAGGCTATGATCAGAATCTGTAACGGCTTTGGTATGACTGTGCTTGCGTATGACCCATATCCTAACAATAAACTCGAAGTAGATTATGTTGAGCTGCCGGAGCTGTTTGAAAAGTCGGATGTGATTTCACTGCACTGTCCGTTGACTTCCGGAACAAAGCATGTTATTAATAAAAACTCAATAGAAATGATGAAAGACGGCGTATATCTGGTTAATACCTCGAGGGGAGGACTGATTGATACCGATGCGCTTATAGAGGGGCTTATACAGGGTAAATTCGGCGGAGTCGGACTGGATGTGTATGAAGAAGAGGAAGGAATTTTTTATGAAGACCGCTCTAATGAGATCATGCAGGATGAGAATCTTGCAAGATTAATGACTTTTCCTAATGTTCTGATTACCTCCCACATGGGATTTTTTACAAAGGAAGCGATGCAGGCAATAGCTATAGAAACATTGGAAAATGCTTATGCATTAGAAAATGGACTACCGCTTGTAAATCGTACCGAAATACGTTAAAATAGATATAGTAAGTAAAAGAAGGTGAATATCATGCTTCCCTATCAAATCAGAAGTGCATATCAGGATGAATGGGATGATGCAATGGCGCTGGCGTGGAAGACATTTTTACAATTCGAGGCAGACTGCTATACACCGGAAGGTATTAGGAATTTTGAAGATTTTATTACCGATACTACCCTGTATAAAATGTTTGTGATGGGCACATATCAGATGTTTGTCGCATTGGATGGAAAGAAAATAGTAGGCATGATCACACTTAGGAACAATTCGCACATTTCTCTGCTTTTTGTGGATGGAAGATATCATAGGCAGGGAATCGGACGTGCATTGGTGGAGCACCTTAGGGAATATCTGCTCTCGGAAACGGGAATTTACAGAGTTACGGTTAATGCCGCTCCTTACGGCGTTGCTTTTTATCATAAAATAGGTTTTAGCGATCTGAGACCGGAAGAAAGCAAGGGCGGCATTATTTACACACCAATGGAATTTGTGCTGTAAAGGCAAGTTGGGGAAAGGGTATAGTGATAGCATGGAGTATATTAAAAGTAAAGATATTTTTGTGTTGATGAGAGATACTTTGAGAATGATTCATCCCAGACTGATAGAGCATGGCCAAAGAGTGGCATATATGGTTTATAAGATGCTTGAAGAAAAGGGTGGATATGAGGAATTTGAGCTGGCGGATATTGTTATGTTAGCGACTCTTCATGATATTGGCGCTTATAAGACAGAAGCGGGTGCGCTCAATGATATGCTGCGTTACGAATCAAGGGACAGCAGGGCACATACTATATATGGATACTTGTTTTTTAAATATTTGTCTCCGATAGAGGATCTTGCAAGGGTCATTATGTACCATCATACCGATTATGAGCAGCTTAAGAAGGTTGATTATGAACACAAGCATCTGGCGGCATATATTAATATTGCCGAGAAGATGGATATTTACAGTACCGCGATGGGTGCACAGTTTAATATGCAGATGTTCCATAAGCAGGCCGGGGTCAAGCTCTCTGATGAAGGACTGGATTTATTCTATCAGGTTGCCAAGAAGCATGATATATTTACTAAACTTAAAACGGACGAGTATAAGAAGGAACTGGAATATATTATAGACTTTATGCTCTTCTCCAATGAAGATAAGAAGAAATTTCTGGAGATGCTGATGTACTGTCTTGGTTTCCGTACAGAGGACGCTGTTATTGATGCGATAACTACAATAAGTATCTGCGACGAGTTGGCTGATAAGATGCTTCTGACAGGTGAAGAGAAGGAAAGACTCTATTACGGCGCGCTGCTTCATGATCTGGGGATGCTTGCAATTCCAAAAGAAATTATAGAAGCGCCAAGGAAACTGAATTCCGAGGAGATTAAGACGCTTAGGAAGCATGTAGGCGTAACAGAAAGGATACTTGAGAAGCGGATGAGGGGAGATGTAGTGGCAATTGCCACCAGTCACCATGAGAGGGGAGACGGAAGCGGTTATCCTAAGAAACTTAGAAATAAGCATATGACCCAGGAACAGAGAATCCTTCAGGTGGCGGATTCGGTGAAAGGTATGATAAACAAACGAAGCTACCGCGAACCATTACATAAAGAAGAGGTAATCAGCATTTTAAAGGAAGAAGCCGCAAGGGATAGACTTAATCAGCAGGTCGTGAATACAATGCTCAACTTTTATGACAGTATTATGGACAACGTTAAAATAAAATCTGCGGAGATTATGAAAATGTACCAGACATTGAATTCCCAGTATAGTCAGGTGAGCAAGAGATTTAAGATTTAAATGTAAACAAGTTTCATTTGAATTTATGAAAATTTGTCAAAATATGTAGATTTTTTCACTGATTATGTAATATAATATAACAAAGATGTAAGAGAGGTTATCATGGATAAACTTTTTGATATAGACAGTCCGTTTATTCAGTTTTTGAACAGAGTGGCGGATTTGATGATATTGAATTTTCTGGTGATGATTTGCTGCCTGCCTGTATTTACAATAGGGGCGTCATATACGGCTATGCATTATGTATTGCTGAAAATGGTACGTAAAGAAGAAGGATATTTACTCAGGGGCTTTTTCAAATCTTTTAAACAAAATTTTAAGCAGGCAACCCTTATATGGCTTGGTATGCTTGTGCTAATCGCATTTTTCGGCGTAGATTTTTGGATTTTCAGATATTCTGAGATGGAGTTTTCGAAATTTTTTATGATTATATTCCTTGCGCTTGCATTGGTATTTGCATTTACGGCAGTTTATGTTTTTCCGGTTCTTGCGCGGTTTGATAACTCTATTAAAAATATTCTGAAGAATTCGGTTTCCTTAGCGATACTTAATCCGCCCAAAACGATATTGATGACCGTAGCATATGTACTGCCGCTTGGACTTATGTATTTCTTTGATTATGCGTGGATGTTAGCATTTTTGTTTGGAATTTCATTGCCGGCTTATGCCTCGGCTTTTGTATACAGTGGTATTTTTAAGAAATTTGAGCCTGAAGGGCAGACAGTGGCTTCGGATTATGACTTTTCTGTGAATACAGAAGAGGGAAATGAGGAAATGAATGAATAATAACATTAAGGCGATTTCAATACAGTGGATTGGTCCAACGGCGCTTTTGGTGTTGGCGCTGATTATGATGCTGTTTAATTTTTCTACCAAAAGCCAGTTAAATGCAAGTACCACTGTTAATAGGAATATTGAGATGACGGCACAAACATGTGCAAGTATTTTTAATGAGGAAATTATCTCATTAGAAAAAATGGGCGTACCGGTTGCTGAAATAGTTTCAGAAAGCATGGGAATCCAAGGTCTTAATAAGAATATGGAATATGAAGTTAAACTGCTTGAAATTGCGAGAGTTAATTCCAGTGCATATTTAACTATGATATGTGATGAGATGGGAACTGCCATCAATAATCGGGGCGAGCAGATTTCTGTAAGGGAATGTGATTTTTTTGACAAGGTTCGTGAAGAGGACGGAGTCAGATATTTGTATACAATGGATGACGGTATAGATGGTAAGGATGCAATTATAGTAGCTGTACCTATTGCTACTACGACCAATAATAATTTGGAACTGCTTTTGTTTTATGCCCTTGACAATATGGGAACCATGGTTAAGAAATATGACTTTAATACATGGAACCTTGAGTCTATTATTGACAGGGACGGTAATGTTATAGCAAGTTTCGGAAGCACCCGTTATTGGAAACAGGGTGACAATATTTTTGAAGTTTTAAAGAATTCTAAAGCTGATTTTATCAAAACAATGAGAAGCCAGATAAACAGCAAGACAACTACTGTCGCACCGCTTGACGAGACCAATTCACTGGTTTATACGCCGCTTGGTTCGGGAGACTGGACGGTTGTATTCGGGGTTCCCCAGACTTACATAAACAAACAGATCGATCAGCAGTGGAAAGCGTTTAGGAGTATGATGTATCAGTTAGTTATTATTGTCTGTCTGTTTGTTGCTTTTGTTGTTGCTTTTGGTATTGTGAGTAAGATATATAACGGCAGGAAACAGGAACAGCTGGAATCTAAGGCGGATACGGATTTGCTTACAGGTCTCAATAATAAGCTGGCTACGGAGCGGAAGATTAAGGAATTTATGGCGCAGAATCCTAATTCCCAGTCGATGATGTTTATATTTGATATTGATAATTTTAAGAAGATAAACGATACGATGGGGCATGCTTTTGGTGACGAAGTACTTCGTTCATTGGGACAGCAGATTCGTGTAATATTCAGGGCGTCGGATATTCTTGGCCGTGCCGGCGGTGATGAGTTTATCGTATTTCTTAAAAATGTTTCAGAGGCGAGTGCAATCAGAAAAGAAGCCAAGAAGGTAGAAGATTTCTTCAAAGATTTTAAAGCCGGTGAATATACCAAATATTCTGCTACGGCAAGTATAGGCGCCGCAATATTCCCTCAGGAAGGTGCAGATTTTGAAAGTCTCTATAAGGCAGCGGATTCCGCACTTTATAAAGCGAAGAAAAGAGGAAAGAACCAACTTGCCTTTTATAATGAAGAGTGGACTGAGGTTTAGTCAATTTGTCTAGTAAAGCAATAAGTTCTTAGTCAAGTTGACAGAAAAAAGAATTATTGTTCACGAAAGTAAGCATTTTTTACAATTAGATAAGAAATATTTGTGAAATTGTGGTATGGAAAAGACCTTAGGGGTTATGTATACTATAGTAAGCGTGATTATAGTCAAATAATCAAAGGCGAAAACTAATAAATATATTTAGGAGGAACGAGTAAATGGCAAGTTTATCGTTAAAGAATGTATGTAAAGTATATCCTAACGGATTCGAAGCAGTTAAGAATTTCAATCTGGAAATCGCAGATCAGGAATTTATTATTTTCGTAGGACCTTCAGGATGTGGTAAATCAACCACACTGCGTATGATCGCAGGTCTGGAAGAAATTTCTTCCGGTGAATTGAAGATCGGTGACAGATTAGTAAATGATGTAGAGCCTAAGGACAGGGATATTGCAATGGTATTCCAGAACTACGCTTTGTATCCTCATATGTCAGTATATGACAATATGGCATTTGGTCTTAAGTTAAGAAAAGTACCTAAAGATGAAATCGATAAGATGGTTAAAGAAGCAGCTAAAATCCTTGACTTGACAGCTCTTCTTGATCGTAAACCGAAGGCTTTGTCCGGTGGTCAGAGACAGCGTGTTGCTATGGGTCGTGCTATCGTTCGTAATCCTAAGGTATTCCTTATGGATGAGCCTCTTTCCAACCTGGATGCAAAACTTCGTGTTCAGATGCGTATTGAGATCGCTAAACTGCATCAGAGACTGGGCACAACCATCATCTACGTAACACATGACCAGACAGAGGCTATGACACTGGGTACCAGAATCG
>CAMWKB010000027.1 GCA_947174705.1 uncultured Lachnospiraceae bacterium | reverse complement strand
GCTTGCAGTAGATATGAACGTTATGGCAGGAAGCGGACTTGTTGGACGTATCGTGGATATAGGACCTAACTGGGCTAAGGTCAAGGCCATAATAGCCGATGACTCAAACGTCAGCGCAATGGTTTTATCCAGCTCCGATAATATGATTGTTTCCGGAGATTTAAAATTATATGCATCCGGCGTCATTTCTTTTGAGCAGCTTATAGACAGTGATGACGTTGTAGTTGAGGGAGACAAAATAGTAACCTCTAATATAAGCGATAAGTATCTGCCCGGAATATTGATCGGATACATCAGTACCATAAACAGAGATTCAAATAACCTTACTAAATCCGGCTATTTAACGCCGGCGGTAGATTTTGAACATATAGAAGAAGTGCTTGTGATTTTGGAAACAAAGCAGGCGATTGAGGAGTAAGCCGTATGAGACGCGTGATTGTAACAGCTCTTTTTATTTTTGTATGCTTTCTGTTGCAGTGTACGTTTTTTCGTGCACTTGCTTTTGGTGGAATCGTACCTAACCTGATGATAATCGTAACAGCGTCTTTCGGATTTATGAACGGTGAAAGAAGCGGTATGCTGATTGGTTTTTTCAGCGGGCTCTTAATTGATATCTTCTTTGGTTCGGTAATAGGCTTTTATGCGTTGCTTTACATGTATGTAGGCTATGCTAACGGGAAGTTTTGTACTATTTTTTATCCGGAAGATATAAAGCTGCCGATTACGCTTATACTTTGCAGCGACTTCTTCTACGGCATTACCTGTTATGTTATTCTGTTTCTTTTACGCGGCAGAATGGATTTTAAGTATTATATGGTTCATATTATTTTACCTGAAATTGTATACACGATTGTAATCACACTGTTTTTATATCCTATAATTTTGTGGGCTCACCGCAAGTTGGAACAAGGGGAAAAAAGGAGAGAAAAGAAGTTTGTTTGAGCGAATATGGGAGAGTCTCAGGGAAAACATATTCAATATGGTAACTACCAGACTGATCATACTTTTACTTATTATTGCCGGTCTTGGAAGTTATCTCATATATACGATATTTCAGTTGCAAATTGTCAACGGAGCGGAGTACTCCGACAATTTTCAATTAATGATTACCAAAGGAAAGACAATACCGTCTACCAGAGGGAATATATATGACAGAAACGGAAAGCTTTTAGCTTATAACGAGCTTGCCTATTCGGTTACCATAGAAGATGTTTATGAGTCCGGACGTAAGAAAAACGCCAATTTGAATAATACCATATATAAACTGATACAGATGATTGAAAAAAACGGAGATCACATTATCAATGACTTTGACATCGTTTTAGACAGCAGCAATAATTATCAGTTTAATCTTGAAGGAACCCAGCTTCTGCGTTTTCTTGCAGACGTATACGGACATGCATATATAGACGATCTTAAGGAAAAAGAAAAAGAAGCTACGCCTGACGAGGTAATTAAATATTTATCCGGAACTTCGCGTTACGGCGTTGGAGATTATGAGGATGAGGAAGACAGAGACAGTTTCGTGGAAGGGCTTGGTTATACCAAAGAAGAGGTATTAAAGATCATTACCATCCGCTATGCCATGAGCGCGAACAGCTATCAGAAATACATCGCAACTACGGTGGCTAACAATGTTTCACAGGAAACCGTTGCAATTGTAATGGAGAATTCGGATGTGCTTGACGGTGTAGCCATTGCCGAGGGTACAATACGTAAATATAACGACAGTATCTATCTTTCGCAGATTTTGGGTTATACAGGAAAGGTGTCAAGTGATGAATTAAAGACCCTTCAGGAAGAAAATCCGACGTATGACTTAAATGATACGGTTGGTAAATCCGGCATTGAAGCCTCAATGGAGATGTATCTTCAGGGCACTAAGGGTTCCGAGACCGTCTATGTGGACAACCTTGGAAAAGTGATTTCAACCAGCGACAGAGTTGAAGCGATTGCAGGAGACCACATTTATCTGACGATTGATTCAGAACTGCAGAAGGCTGCATACAATATCCTCGAAGCCAATATTGCCGCCATACTTTTGGACAAAATACAGAATATCAAAGAATATATTCCGCCTGAAAACGGAAGCAGCAACATTGTTATTCCGATTTATGATGTTTACTACGCATGTATTGAAAATAACATAATAAGTACCAGCCATTTTACTTCAAAGTATGCACAGGAAACCGAAATGGCTGTAAATGAAGCTTATCTTGCAAAAAAAGCCAATATCTTTGACAGATTAAGAACGGAGCTTAAGGAGACCCGAACTCCATACAACGCGCTTACTAAGGAATATCAGGCGTATGAGAGCTTTATAATGGCTATGCTGTATGATAAGAATGTTGTTTTGGAAAAAGAAGTAGATAAAGAAGATGAAACTTATCTTGCATGGACAAGAGAAGAGATAATCAGTTTAAATGAGTATCTGAATTACTGTATTTCCAGAAACTGGATAGATGTTACAAAACTGGATATAGTGTCACAGTATTCGGATTCCCAGGAGATATATAATAAAATCATTAGTTATATTTTTAACGAACTTGATACCGATACCGGTTTTGAGGATAAAATTTACCGGTATATGATTAACAATGACGAACTGAGCGGAAGGCAGATCTGTTCTATTCTAATGGAGCAGAATATTGTTGATGTTGAAGAGGAGGAAGTCCGTAAGTTTGAAAACGGTTCACTGACGCCATATGCGTTTATGATGAACAGAATAAAAAATCTTGATATTACGCCGGCACAGCTGGCGCTTGATCCCTATTCCGGCTCGATTGTAATTACGGACGTTAATACGGGAGATGTACTTGCACTTGTATCATATCCAAGCTATGATAATAACAGGATGGCAAACGGCGTAGACGCCAATTATTTCGCAAGTCTTAAAAACGACTTATCGCGTCCGCTTCTTAATTATGCGACGCAGCAAAGAACGGCGCCCGGTTCAACTTTTAAAATGGTTTCATCAACCGCAGGTCTTATGGAAAATGTAATCTCGAATACGGACACAATAACCTGTGTGGGTACTTTTGATAAAATTAAGCCTGAACCAAGATGCTGGATAGCTTCAAACGGAGGCGCTCATGGCTCCTTAAATGTGTCAGGCGGCATACAACATTCATGTAACTGGTTCTTTTACGAGGTGGGCTACAGGCTTGGTATTGTGGGAGACACATATAACAGTGAAGTCGGCCTTAATAAACTGGCAAAATATGCGGATATGTACGGTCTGTCCGAGACCAGCGGCGTTGAGATTGAAGAATATGAGCCTGAGATATCAGATACTGACTCTGTCCGTTCCGCAATCGGACAAGGTAGAAATAACTATACCACAGTAGGCCTTGCGCGATATCTTACGACTGTCGCCAATAGCGGAACATGCTATAATTTAACATTAATAGATAAGATTACAAACTATAACGGTGAGGAAACACGTGAGAATCATGCACAGGTGCGTAACCAGATTGATATGGATGCATCTTATTGGAATTCAATCCATTCCGGAATGAGAAGGGTTGTAGAAGGCAAACAATACTATTCTGATCTGGGTGTAAACGTTGCAGGAAAAACAGGTACCGCGCAGGAAAGCGCTTCGCGTCCAAACCATGCACTCTTTGTCAGCTATGCCCCTTATGAAGACCCCGAAATCAGCGTTGTAGTACGTGTCGCTAACGGTTATACCTCGGACTACGCGGCGCAGATAGGCAGGGAAATCTATAAATATTATTATGGTCTTGCAGATGAAAGTGAAATCATTACAGGTACTGCCGGAACACTTGAAGGCGGTTCCATAAATGCTGATTAATATAAAACCAATCAAGATAAAGCAAAGGAGACACTATGAAAAATCCGGTTATTATAAAAAGTTTCCACAATGGTATATCTCTTTATTTGGATGAAGAAATGGACTTCGAGGACCTTTTAGGAGAGATTGCGCTTAAGTTTAGAGAATCTGCACATTTTTTCAAGGATGCAAAAATGGGAATCTCTTTTGGAGGCAGAAAACTTACGGAAGAAGAAGAACGGATTATCGTTAATACTATTACCGATAATTCGGCTTTGAACATCGTATGCATAATCGGTAAGGATGAAGAATCCAACCAAAACTATGTACGTGCCTTAGAGCAGCTTGCCTTTCATCAGAATGAAATTGAAAATGCAGGCCAGTTCTATAAGGGAAATCTAAAGGACGGACAGATTTTAGAAACAGACAACAGTATAATTGTGCTTGGCGATGTATATCCGGGCGCCTGTATCATTTCCAAGAAGGATATAATTATTATCGGCGGCTTATTTGGACAGGCTTATGCCGGAGGCAGCGGTCTTGACGGCCATTTTGTCGTAGCGCTTGAAATGTCACCTGAAAGGCTTAAAATAGGTGAATTCAAATATAAAACTTCAGAGAAACATAGCAAGTGGTCGATTAAACCCAAGGTTCATCCTAAAATTGCTTATGTAAAAGACGGTCATGTTATTATGGAAGCCATTACCAAAGAATTACTGAGTAATTTACCCATCTAGCGTTAAAGGGCATACCTCAGTGGACGGGAACGATTTCATTTTTGGGAGGTTTAAGCATGAGTGAAGTAATTGTCGTCACATCAGGTAAAGGCGGAGTAGGAAAGACCACTACTTCAGCAAACGTCGGTACAGGTCTTGCGGCTATGGGCAAAAAGGTTCTTTTAATCGACACCGATATAGGACTGCGCAATCTGGATGTAGTTATGGGTTTGGAAAGCAGGATAGTCTATAATCTGGTGGATGTGGTAGAGGGAAACTGCAGGATTAAACAGGCTTTGGTCAGGGATAAGCGTTATCCTACATTATTCTTACTGCCATCAGCGCAGACGAGGGATAAAAGTGCGGTCAATCCCGCACAGATGGTAAAAATGATAACACACCTAAGAGACCAGTTCGACTATATTATTTTAGACTGTCCCGCAGGAATTGAACAGGGCTTTCAAAATGCAATTGCAGGCGCGGACAGAGCGTTAGTCGTAACTACCCCAGAGGTTTCATCGATTCGTGATGCAGACCGCATTATAGGACTGTTAGAGGCCAATGAAATTGGGAAGATAGACCTTATAATCAACAGAATCCGCTTTGACATGATTAAAAGAGGCGATATGATGTCCTCTGATGACGTAGTGGATATACTCTCAATTCCGCTTATCGGTTTAGTGCCCGATGATGAAAATGTTGTAATAGCAACCAATCAGGGCGAGCCGGTTGTAGGAAGCAACACTCTTGCCGGAGAAGCATATCAGAATATCTGTCACAGGGTAAACGGAAAAGAAGTACCTTTTATTGATTTCGAGAGAGGCATTTCTTTCTGGACCAGGATATCCGGTATTTTTCATCGGAGTTAGGGGGTAGTGGAATTGTTTAAAAATATATTAAAAAGAAAAAGCTCAAGGGAAATAGCCAAAGACAGGCTTAAGATATTGCTTATTTCTGACAGGGTGAATTGCTCGCCGGAAATGATGGAAATGATTAAAAACGATATTGCAAAGGTGATATCAAAATACATGAAGATAGATACCAAAAGTATGGAAATTCAGATTACCAAGACAAGCTCTAAGGGCAGGGCACTGAAAAATCCCACACTTTATGCCAATATTCCGATTTTGGACTTAAAACAATAGCGGATTAATCTTAGAAGGGAGAGACACATGATAAGGCAGTATCGTATCAGGGATTATGACTTCAAACTTATTATATTTGTTGTTGCACTCACTGTTATAGGTATACTTGCAATAGGAAGCGCAAAAGAATCCCTTCAGACGAGGCAGCTTGCCGGTTTTGTATTTGGTTTTTTCTTAATGATTGTAATTTCGCTTTTTGATTACTCTGTTATCCTGCGTTTTTACTGGATATTATATGCGATAAACATAGTCCTTTTGATTCTGGTTGCCAAAATGGGCGTAGACGCCGGCGGAGCACAGCGCTGGCTCAATATTTTCAGTATTCAGTTTCAGCCCTCGGAAACAGCCAAAATTCTGCTCATACTATTTTTTGCACAGCTTATCATGAAGCATCAGAACAGAATGAATGATTTGAGGTTTATCATTTTATGCATAGCGTTATTTGCGTTTCCGCTTCTTTTAATTTATAAACAGCCGGATATGTCAACAAGTATAATGATGACAGTCGTATTTTGTGTTATAATGTTTATAGGCGGAATCGGCTGGAAATATGTAATTACGGCTCTTGCCATAGGAATTCCGACGCTTATCATTATATTTACGCTGATCATACAGCCGGATCAGGATTTGATTCAGCCATTTCAGCAAAACAGAATCCTTGCATGGCTGCATCCGGAAGAGTATGCCAATGCGGAAGCTTATCAGCAGCTTAATTCGGAAATGGCTATCGGTTCCGGACAATTATACGGAAAAGGCTATAAGACCAATGAAATCAGCTCGGTTAAAAACGGAAATTTTATTTCCGAGCCGGAAACCGACTTCATTTATGCGGTTATCGGAGAAGAATTTGGCTTCGTTGGAGGCTGTAGTGTAATTGTTATATTGATTTTAATTTCATTTGAATGTATTATGGTAGCAAGGAGGTCTAAAGATCTTGCGGGGACCATTATAGCAACAAGCGTGGGGGCGCTTATCGGTTTTCAGGGAATTTTGAATATCGCGGTTGCTACAGGTGCAAGCCCTAATACAGGTATTCCGCTTCCTTTTGTCAGCTATGGGCTTACATCTTTGGTAAGTTCGTATATAGGAATCGGCTTCGTACTGAATGTACGCCTGCAATGCAAAAAATAAAAGTAACCCATTAACAGCTAATAATATGATGCAGAGGGGGCGAAAAACATGAATATTGCGCTTATTGCACATGATGCAAAGAAAAAACTGATGCAGAATTTCTGCATTGCATATCGGGGAATTTTAAGCAGACACGATTTATATGCTACAGGTACTACAGGAAGATTGATTGAAGAGGTGACCAATCTTTCCATTCACAAATATCTTGCCGGACATCTGGGAGGAGAGCAGCAGATTGGCGCTCAGATTGAGCACAATCAGATTGATTTATGTATCTTTTTGCGCGATCCTCTAAATCCCAAATCGCATGAGCCTGATATTAACAACATTATGCACTTGTGCGATGTATATAATATTCCGCTTGCAAGTAATCTTGCATCCGCGGAGCTTTTGATTAAATCGCTTGACAGAGGAGATTTAGAGTGGCGTGAGATGTATAAATAGAAAAATCGGAGATATTAGAATGAAAAAGTTCATATGCGTACTCTTAATATCTGCAATTTTGCTTCTCACTGTTACAGGCTGCGGTGCTCCGGCTTATGAAATGCCGTATGACAGCAGTTATCAGGTCAGCAGCTTTAAACTTGTGCCGACATCCGATGTAAGGACCACAAAGCCGTTTGCTGCCGATTTATGCGTAGCCGATAAAGATATTTCAAATCCGGAGACTTCGCTTACGGACGTTGGGGCAGCTGCATTGTTTGACTTGAACGGTCAACAGACCTTGTATGCCAAAAATATCAACAAACAGATGCATCCCGCAAGTCTTACGAAAATCATGACTGCGCTTGTGGCGCTTAAAAATGCGTCGCCGGATCAGGTGCTTACAGCTTCACAGAATGTAATAATTACCGAATCGGGAGCAGTTCTTTGCGGCATAAAGCCCGGAGATTCCATGACGCTTGATCAGGCGCTCCATATTCTGTTAATGTATTCCGCTAATGATGTCGCGGTGCTTATTGCTGAGGGTGTAGGCGGAACGATTGATGGCTTTACGGATATGATGAATGCGGAAGCACGTTCCCTAGGTGCAACTAACTGCAATTTTATGAATCCCAATGGGCTTACGCAGGACGGACACTATATTACCGCATACGACTTATATCTGATTTTTGCAGAAGCTCTTAAGTATGATCTGTTTAACGAGATTATCCAGATGCCAAGCTACAGCACGACCTATGTGGCGAGCGACGGTTCAAATAAAACATTTGAAACTAATACTACCAATCTGTTTTTAAGAGGAGACTATACCGCACCTGACAATATTACGGTTATAGGCGGTAAGACAGGCACGACAAACGCAGCCGGCCATTGTCTGATTCTTTTATCCAGAAACAGCAGTGGAAATCCATATATTTCAGTCATATTAAACTGCGCCAGTACGCAGGAATTATATGAAAAAATGACTGATTTATTAAAAGCAGTTAAATAAATTACTTTTTAGTTGTTTTTTTGTGCATTTTCACTTATAATATTTACATGATTATTTTACTTTAGGAGGGTTTACAATGGTTCAATTAATCGTAGGCAGGGAAGGCAAAGGCAAGACAAAGCAGTTATTGGATAAAGTAAATACGGAAGTAAAAACGATTGCAGGTAATGTTGTTTACCTCGACAAGAGTACAAAGCATATGTTTGAACTTAATAATAAGATCAGATTAATCAATGTAGCTGATTATATGATTAACAACAGCGATGAATTTGTTGGTTTCATCAGTGGTATTATATCTCAGGATCATGATCTGCAGCAGATGTATTTTGACAGCTTTTTGAAAATAGCATGTCTTGAAGTACAGAATATTGGAGCTGTTGTAGATAAGTTAGAAGCAATCAGTAAGAATTTCAACGTTGATTTCATTCTCAGCGTTTCAGTTGATGAGAATGAGCTGCCGGAGAATGTTAAGAGTAAAGTAGTTGTTTCTTTGTAGAAATCTTCTTAATTTTCTGTAGAATAAAAAGTAGTTTACATAACAAAAAAGTCAGGCTGTCTGGCCTGACTTTTTTATAGGAGTCGGAAGGAGAATATATTTTGGCAAATAGCAAAAACACAGTTACAAAATACAGACGACCGCTCAATATCAATATTGGGATGATTATTTTTGCTGTAATTTTTATTTATATTGTTATCTGCATCTTTATGTATTTTTCGACCGAGAAGATAGTCGGATATGAGGTAAAGGAGGGCGCGCTTTCTTCTAACAATATTTATAAAGGAATCGCCCTGCGCGAAGAAAAAATTGTTACCTCTACAAATGCTGGATATACCAACTATTATGCAAGGGAAGGCGAGCGGGTTGCAGTCGGCAATCTGGTCTATACCATTGACGAAACAGGCAGACTTGCGGATTATGTTAAAACCAGTGAAACCGGAGAAAATTCCCTTTCGGATAAGGACCTTTCCGAATTAAAGACGGAAATTGAGTCTTTTTCACATGGGTTTGACAGGACTAACTTCTCTGATATATATAACTTTAAATACAATGTACAGGGAACAGTCATAAAGCTTGCCAATTATAATGTACTGCAAAATGCCAATGACTTAAACAATACTTCTAATACGGCATTAATAAATTATTATAATGCAAAAGAAAGCGGAATCGTCATCTATTCTACGGACGGCTATGAGGAATTAACGCTTCAGGATATGAATAAAGAGTATTTTGACCAGAATAATTATCAGAAGAATCATCTTATAAATAACGAACTGGTAGCAGCCGGAGACCCTGTCTATAAGTTATCTACCAATGAAGACTGGTCGATTGTCATTCAGGTGGAAAGTGCAGCCTTTGCCGAAGAATTAGTCAAAGAAGACTATGTTGAAGTAAGATTTCTCAAAAACCAGTATACTTCGTGGGGAAAGGTGGACGCCTTTACCAATGCAGAAGGAGATACCTTTGTATCACTTACCTTTACCAATTCCATGATAACTTTCTGTACAGAGCGTTTTATAGATATAGAACTTCTTTTAGAGGATGAAACCGGACTGAAGATTCCGAATTCCGCAATTGTGGAAAAAGAATTTTATATCGTACCCAAGGATTTCGTAACAAAGGGCGGAAGCCGTGGAAATAACGGAGTACTGCTTGAGACTTACGACGAAGAGGGCAATATTACCACCGAATTTATAGAAACTACCATCTACGAAGAAACAGAAGATGAATATTATCTCGATGATTCAGTGCTTAGAAGCGGTAATTACCTTATCAAACCCGAATCGAGTGAAAAGTATGCCATAAGCAGAATGGGCTCTTTACAGGGCGTTTACAACATCAATAAGGGCTATGCAGACTTTAAACAGATTATTATACTCTATAAAAACGACGAATACTCGATTGTAAAGTCAAATACCATGTACGGACTTAATGTGTATGACTATATTGTTTTAGACGCACAAACCGTAGAAGATAATGACTTTGTTTACGAATAAAAGTTTAATACATGGCTTATATAATGAATTTATAAATTTTTTATAGATATATGACAAAATCTTGGAGGGATTTATATTGATTCAGGAAAATATAAAGCATGTGGAAGAAAAAATAGCCGCTGCATGCGCAAAAAGCGGACGGAATCCGGAAGATGTGACACTTATTGCAGTTAGTAAGACCAAACCCGTTTCGATGCTTAAAGAGGCATACGATTACGGTTGCCGCGATTTTGGTGAAAATAAGGTTCAGGAGCTTGTTGATAAATGGGAACAGCTGCCAAAAGATATAAGATGGCATATGATTGGACATTTACAACGAAATAAGGTAAAGTATATAGTAGATAAGGTTTATCTTATCCATAGTGTAGATTCCATCCGACTTGCTGAAGAAATCAGTAAAGAGGCTGTTAAAAAGGATGTTACTGTATCTATACTTGTAGAAGTAAATGTAGCGGAAGAGGAATCAAAATTCGGTACAACCTGTAAAGAAGCATATAATTTGGTGGAAGAAATTGCAAAACTGCCTAATATTGTCGTAAAAGGACTAATGACAATAGCACCATATGTAGAAAATTCGGAAGAGAATAGACAATATTTTGAAAAATTGCATCAAATATATGTTGACATAGTAGACAAAAACATTGATAATGTTTATATGGACGAGCTTTCTATGGGTATGACAGGCGATTATGAAGTTGCCGTCACCGAGGGGGCTACTTATGTCAGAGTCGGAACAGGTATATTCGGCGAACGTAACTACGCCGAATAGAATGGAGGTTTATCATGAGTATTATGGATACATTTTTGAATGCTATGAAATTAAATGATGAAGACGACGGATTCTATGATGATGATTATTATGACGAGCCGGAACCGCCGAAGAAAGCATTGCCCTCAAGAGAAGATAATAATACAATGGAAGAAGAAAGACAGGTTAAGAAAACCGTGCCTAAGGTAACACCTATGCGTCAGATGAAGAAAATCGATTCAGGCATGGAAGTCTGCGTTATTAAGCCTACTACAGTTGAGGATGCAAGGGAGATTACAGAAACGTTGCTTGCTAACCGTACGGTCGTACTCAACTTAGAGGGTCTGGATGTAGAAATTGCCCAGAGAATCATAGACTTTACTTCAGGTTCCTGCTTTGCAATCAGCGGTAATCTGCAGAAAATATCCAATTACATATTTATAATCACTCCGGCCAGCGTTGATATTTCCGGTGATTTTCAGGAGATTCTATCCGGGTCGTTTGATGTGCCGATAAATAAATAGGATTAGTATGATGAAATAATGGGGGCCGTAACATGGATAATGTAAATAGAATTGCTAAGGTATTGTCCAAATGGTACGAACTTAGGTAAGATAAATAAAAACGGGGCGCGACCGCGGGAGCGAACTTGCCCCGTTTTTTCTTTATATTGCCTAAGTTCGTACCTCTTGCAATAACCTTCACTAGAAAAAAGGAGCGAGGATATGGCGAACAGATTAACTATTAATTATGAGAAAAAGCCCTGCTATGATATTGTATTTGCATCTGATTATAACGGATTGTTGGAGGAATTGCAGGATTTTAATATAAAAGAGAGAAGGGCTGCAATTATTGCAGATTCCAATACGGCATCTCTATACGGTGAAGAAGTTAAAAAGCTCTTAGACGGAAATTGCAAAAAGGTTATTCTTTACAGCTTTCCCGCCGGAGAAGAAAATAAAACTTTAGATACCGTAAAAGATATTTATAAGACGCTTATCGAAGAAAAATACGACAGAAAAGATTTACTTATTGCATTAGGCGGCGGAGTAGTAGGAGATATTACTGGTTATGCAGCGGCTACATACCTTCGCGGCGTGGATTTCATCCAGCTTCCGACAACACTGCTTTCGCAGGTAGACAGCAGCATTGGCGGTAAGACAGGCGTGGATTTTGACGGTTATAAGAATATGGTAGGCGCTTTTTATATGCCTAAATTAGTATATATGAATATCAGTGTTCTTAAAACTCTGGACGAACGTCAGTTCTTTTCGGGCTTTGCAGAAGTTATGAAACACGGGCTTATTAAAGATGCCTCATTTTATGAGTGGCTCTTAGATAACATGTATGAAATACAGGACCGCGAGCCGCAGGTTTTAGAAGAAATGGTAATGCGAAGCTGTAATATTAAGAAACTTGTTGTGGAGAAAGATCCTAAAGAATTAGGAGACAGGGCGTTACTTAATTTCGGACACACAATAGGACATGCTATTGAAAAGGCTAAGAATTTTAAAATGCTGCACGGAGAGTGCATTGCTCTTGGCGCTGTGGCGGCAGCTTTTATCTCATGGAAGCACAACTGGCTTTCTATGGAAGAGTATTATGAAATCCGCGATATGTATGTGCCCTTTAATTTGCCGATAAGCATAGATGATATAAATCCTGAAGAGATTCTTACACTTACTAAATCCGATAAGAAAATGTCAGCCGGACAGATTAAATTCGTACTGCTTAAAAAAATCGGCAAGGCTGTAATTGATATGAATGTTACGGATGAAGATATCTTAAATGCAGTGAAAGAAATATATTTTAGTGAAGAAGATGAGAAGGCATAAATCATAATGAAGAAACTTAAAAGTACCACAAAACAAAAACTTATTAAAGCTTTAGTTTTATTTATCGATATAGCGGCAATGGGGGCTTTGATCTTTTTAGACCAATACACCAAGAATGAAGCTGTACTCCGTTTAAAAAACAAACCTGCTTTCAGCATTATTAACGGTATTCTTGAATTTAATTATCTCGAAAACACCGGTGCGGCCTTTGGTATGCTGCAGAACCAACGGACTTTTTTCATATTTGTGGAAGTAATTGTTCTTGCCGTAATTGCTTATATTCTTTATAAGACTCCAAACAGGAAAAAATATATACTCATGCATATTCTCTTAACACTGATAGCGGCAGGAGCTATCGGCAATATGATTGACCGCGTTCGTTTAAACTACGTAGTGGACTTTATTTATATCGTAATAATTAATTTCCCTATTTTTAACCTCGCAGACATATACGTAACTGTGGCTACGGCGATAATGATTCTGGCGCTTTTGTTCTATTATAAGGAAAAAGATTTGAATTTTATCGGCTTTAACCAGAAGAAGTTTAGGGAAATAAAGTGAAGATAAAACAGGATTCTATAGGGGGAGTTATGGAACAGTTTAGTTACCGTATCGGGCTTGAAGACGAGGATGTAAGAATTGACAAATGGATAAGCCTCACCCTGGAGTCCTTGTCACGTTCATATATTCAGAAATTAATTAAGGATAACCTTGTTTTTGTCAACGGCAAACCGCAGAAGGCAAGCTATAGAATCAAAGTTGACGATGAAATCGCTTTTCAGATTCCTGAAGCAGTCTCTCCTTCCATTCCTGCTGAAGATATTCCCCTTTCCGTTCTTTATGAAGATGATGATATTCTCATAGTTAATAAACCCAAAGGAATGGTTGTACATCCGGCGCCCGGGCATTACAGCGGCACCCTTGTAAATGGGGTAATGTTTCACTGCAAGGAAAACCTTTCCGGCATAAACGGCGTAATGCGGCCCGGTATTGTCCATAGAATTGATAAGGATACAACCGGGTCTATTATTATATGCAAAAATGATACTGCACATAATATGGTTGCCGCCCAGTTAAAAGAACACTCCATTACCCGCAGATACCACGCTATAGTATACGGTCGTCTGCAGGACGATGAAGGCTGCATAGATGCCCCCATAGGCAGAGACCCCCGTGAGCGTAAGAAAATGGCAATAAACAATACAAACGGAAAACCCGCCATCACTCATTACAAAGTTATAAAAAGATATAAAGACTACACCTATATAGAATGTCAGCTTGAAACCGGACGCACCCATCAGATTCGTGTACATATGGCGTCCATAGGCCATCCGTTGCTTGGCGACACCGTCTACAGCAACCGTAAGTCAAAATTCAATCTGGAAGGCCAGACCCTTCACGCTATGACTATAGGCCTTATACATCCTTCCAGTGGAGAGTATCTGGAAGTAGACGCGCCTTTACCGGAGTATTTTAGTCATTTGTTGGAGATTTTTGATGCATAGCAGAGTTGGCATTTGTTTTTGTCAGGCCAATATTGTAATGATACCAATTATCAAAACTGACGTTTAATATTGTGAACATGAAGTCGAAGCAGCTCTGTATGATTTAAAAATTGTGAAAAATGAACAAATTTGCAAATATAATTGCATTTTATATGATAAATATATATAATAAATATATAAAATAATTATACGCAATCGGTTATAGAATGTGCTATTCACACAATTGCGAAGCTCATTCTAAATAACCAGAATTAGACATCATTTCACAATTTTCAAACTCTGAATAGAAAGGACGGTATATCATATGAATACAATCATCACAATAGGAAGACAATTTGGCTCAGCCGGCCGTGAAATAGGAGAGAAGTTAGCAAAACATTTTGATATTAAATATTACGATAAAGAATTATTGACAAGAGCTGCCAAGGAAAGCGGTTTCTGTGAGGAAATGATGCAAAGCCATGACGAAAGACCTACAAGCTCGTTTCTTTATAATCTAGTTATGGATACCTATTCATTCGGCTACAATTCTGCCTCGTTTGTAGATATGCCAATCAGCCATAAGGTATTTCTTGCACAGTTTGATACGATAAAGAAGATTGCAGACGAGGGACCTTGCGTTATTGTCGGAAGATGCGCAGATTACGCTCTCAGCGAGTATCCTAACTGCCTGAGTATTTTTATTCATTCGGATGAACAAAGCAAGATTAAGCATATAATGAATAAATACAGCGACGTTACAACAGTGCAGAAGGCTAAAGATTTAATGGTTAAGAAGGATAAGCAGCGTCAAAGCTATTATAACTATTATTCGTCCAAAAAATGGGGACGTTCCGATACCTATGACCTATCTGTAAACAGTGGAATCTTAGGTGAGGACGGCACCGTAAAGCTTCTGATTCAGTTTATTGAAGACTTTGAAGCAAGAAGGCAATAAATTATGAAAGACTTTGAAACGAGATAAATTAGAGAAATGGAACAGACTGATAATTTACAAAAGCGATATGCGGTATACTGCCGCCTTCTTACGGCAGGATTGTTAGCAATATTTGTTACTTTCCTGCCGTATCTTGCGGATTATTATCTTTTACAACCCCCTACCACACTACTTGATTATTATGCAAAAAATTCCGTTGATATATATTACAGTTTTGAGACTACTATTGTTATTCTGACAGTCGCCGCTATATGGTGTATCAGCGGACGGTTGGGAATAGCAATATTCATTCCTTCATTCTTTTTTCTGTTGTTATCTTATGTGAGCAGTATCAAATACGCCGCCCTTAATGAGCTTTTCCGCCTCAGTGATTTACAGCTTACGGAAGCGGCCGGCATTGCGAAGCGGTATATCAATCTGAAGTTTACTCCGGTACAGCTTATGGTCATTACCGTACTTTTGATTCTGTGTATTGGAGGCTTTGCATCAGACAGATTCCGCAGAAAATATCCCCTTTTTACAAAAAATCCCAGTGATAAAGTCGGGAAAAAAATATACATACTTCGTTTTTTTCTTGGATTCGTCTGCCTGATAGCAATATTTTGTTATGGTGAACGTTTTATTAAAAGCGCATACAGTATGGAATCTATTGATAACGCTGCTATTACCGGTGCCGAAAATAACAGGTATATACTTTATAATTTTCTGAAAAATGACAATCTTGGAAACATTGACATAACCCACGCAGAGAACAGCTACCGTTTCTTTCTGGACAATCCGGATTCTAACGATGAAGAGACTAGAGAACGGCAGTTCCCCAATGTGATTGTTATTATGAACGAATCCTGGTGGAATACCGACAATATACCTGAGGGTGTCGCAACTTTTTCATCCGACCCAATGGAATCTTACCACAAACTTGCCAGGAACTGTTCATCCGGCGAACTGTCTGCGAATATCCATGGCGGTGGTACAATCGGTTCCGAGACGGAGTTTTTGACAGGACTCAACATAAAATACTTTACTTCCTTTACAGGAATTGCTACGGAAATAAGAGAGCACAAGATACCCACCATCGTAGATTATTTTAATGCTCTGGATTATGATACAGTTGCAATTCATCCATACGATGGCAACTTTTATGGCAGAAATGCGCTTTATACGTCAATAGGCTTTAATAAAATGATATTTGAGGATGATATGTCCTATAAAGACATTTATTCCTGCTATATCTCCGATGAAAGCCTTGCAAAGCAGATTATTAAGGAATACGAAGAAAATGAAGATATGCAGAAGTTTATTTTTGCAGTATCTATAGGGAATCATATAAGAGGGTTGGATTCCAAACATAATTTTATCGAAGATTATCCTTATCCTATTTCTGTGACACTAAGCGAAGACCTGGACAAGGAAGCATATACGGATTTGGTAAATTATATCAATGGAATCTATCTGGCCAATGAAGCTTTTGCACAGCTGGCATCCTATTTTGAACAGAAAAATGAACCAACGGTGTTGGTGATGTACGGAGATCATATGCCCGGTTTTTCCAAGGAAGCCAAGGCGCTGTTTAATCTGGATGGCGATGATTTGGAAAGTACGAAACGTCAGTATGCCGTTCCTGTCCTTATGTGGAGTAATTTTGAAACAAAACAGATTGTATTTGAAGGGGAAAATATCAGTTATCTTCCACAGATGATACTTGAGTATGCACAACTTCCGGAATCGGATATGAGCCGAATTCTTAAGCAGCAAAGAAATATTTTCAAAACCAATACAAGAATTGTACTTGACTGCTTCGGTCAACCAATAGAATCATATAATGATAAGCAAATAGAAACAATACGCCATTTTAAAGTTGTGGATTATGATATTTTATATGGTTCCAGTTCATTCCGGGACAGAGTATGGCAGCCATATGATTGAATGATTCACGATACTCTTCAGGGTTCTTCCTTTGAGGGTTTCTCACGTAATTTGACTTTATTGGCTGCTGAGCGCCTTCTTTCATCCTCCAGAGCGGCGTAATGCTTTTTGGTAGTATTGACGTCTTTGTGTCCCAGTACGTCTGCAACAAGGTATATATCCCCGGTTTCGCGGTAAAGAGAGGTGCCGTAGGTGCTTCGCAGCTTATGCGGAGTGATTTTCTTTAAGCTTGTAACAGTGGAAGAGTACTTTTTAACCATATTTTCTACCGCACGAACAGAAATCCGGCGGTTCTGCATGGATAAGAAAAAGGCATTTTCATGTCCCGTCTGAGGTATGACATGCTTTCTTTTTTCATAATAATCATACAGGGCAGCTTCGACTTCATCGCCAAAATACACAACCGCTTCATAACCGCCTTTGCGGCGTATTTTAATTCCGTTATTCTTAAAATCAACATCATCTATATCAAGACCTACACATTCGGATACACGAATACCGGTTCCAAGTAAAAGCGTAAGCAATGCAACATCCCTTATTTTAGTGACCTGATGATAGCGTTTCTGGGCTGCAGTCAGATTACTTCCATCCTCTACCTGATCTAACAAAATTGCAACCTCGTCAGCATCTAAACGTATAATCTCTTTATCGTGAAGCTTAGGAAGCGGCACTAACACCGCCGGATTATTTTTAATAAGCTCCGATTGGAAATAGTAGTTATAAAAACTTCTTAAAGCCGATAATTTGCGCTTCTTGCCTCGTTCGTCATTGGTATAGACCTGACCGTCTTTTTCATAATATGATAAATATTCGAGGTATTCTTCAATATCTTCTCTGGTGAGCTGGTCTAAAAGCGAAATAGGATAGTCTGTTATCTCCATCTTGGCACAGTATGGGTTGCGTTCATGCAAATATTCAAAAAACACCCGCACATCATAGGCGTAAGCAAGTCTTGTCCTCGTGGAAGTATAATCGGTTATTCCTCTGAAAAACTGTTTACAAAAACCGGGAAGCGTGTCTAATACATCACGCATTTTCTGTATATTCTGAATGTTTTGTTTATCATGATAGTTATCGTTCTTTTTGCTTTCCATTACTGATGGCTCCTTTGTTAATACTGTGGTGAATTAAACTATTGGCGTTTACAATCTCCATTTATCCATGCTGGTTTGAATCGCTGTGAACATACGTTCTTTTACACCGGGAGTTTCGCGGTTTATGTCCTGTAAAAGTATTTTAGCATATTCACGCTTAGTATGTCCGTCGGCGGGGCAGGGGCTTTTTACAACCGGAACGTCATATTTATGTACGAAACCGATTACATCCGCCTCCCTCATATAAATAAGCGGTCTAATCACCGTAAGTTCCATACGGTCAAGATAGGTCACCGGACTAAATGTATGGAACCTTCCTTCGTAGATTAAGGACAGCATCATTGTCTCCACAACGTCGTCCTTATGATGGGCATACGCCACTTTGTTGCAGCCCAGTTCTTTGATTGCAGTGTTTAATGCACCCTTGCGCATCTTGGCACACAGCGAGCAGGGATTTGTTTCCTTGCGGTCTTCAAAAATAATTTTGCCTATATCGGTTTTAACAATATGATAGGGAACTTCCATATCGGCACATAATTTGGTAATTTCATCGAGATTCAGGTTGCCAAAGCCTAAATCAACGGTAATGGCATGAAGGGTGAAGCTCTTGGGGTAAAAACGCTGTAAGCCATACAGCGCGTAGAGCAGAGTAAGACTGTCCTTGCCGCCGGAAATGCCGACTGCAATGCTGTCTCCATCCTCAATCATATTATAATCATCAATCGCTTTTCGGATTAAGCTGAGTACCTGCTGTAGTTTCATATATTGGTGTCCTTTTTCTTTTATAATTAAAATCAATTAACTGCTAAACTAATCAACTTCAAAAATTTTATATATTTTCTTCTAAAATTATATAACAAATTTTAATTTTGCGGTATATGTAACTTTATATTATGTTTATAGATGATTGCAAATAACATAATTATCTAATATAATTAATAATATACTTATAATTTATCAAAAATCTTTTATCATTCGCATAACATAAGGGCAGTTCGCGAAGCGTGCTGACCGTTGTTTACATATTAGAAATAAATCAGGAGCAATTCTATATGAAATTTCATTTCAACAAAAAATATTTATACTGGGGTTTGACGGCGCTTTTGGTGATAATAGGCGCAATATTGTTTTATTATATTCTTTTTCATAACGACAGCCTGTCAAACGTAGTACATTCGTTTATAACCATTTCCATGCCTATCATAGACGGTCTTATCCTGGCCTATCTGATGACACCGGTATTAAATACAGTGGAAGGTAAGGTAATTAAGCCTATCTATGTAAAAGCGAATATTCCAATGAATGAAAAAAGTAAAAAAAGAATACGTATGATTTCCATATTGGCTACTATAGTGCTGGTTTTGGTTATTTTATATGAATTTTTTTCCATGATCATTCCGGAACTTATAAGGAGCATCCAGAGCATTATTTTCCAGTTTCCAACATATGTAAGCAATCTTACGGATTGGGTGGCCGGTTTACTTGAAAACAATCCAAATCTGGAAAGTATGGTCAGTGAACTGCTTGACAGGTATTCCGCTATGCTTACAAACTTTTTAAATAGCAGCGTATTACCCAGAATCAACGGTATTATCCGAACCCTTTTGCTTAGTGTTACCGGTTTCATTAAAGCTATGTGGAATTTAATCATTGGCTTTATAATTTCTATTTATATATTGGGAAGTAAGGAAGTTTTTGCCGGACAGGCGAAAAAAATCGTCTATGCTTTTTTTGACCTGCCGACAGCTAACCAGATTATTTCTAATGTAAGATTTATACACACTACGTTTATAGGTTTTATCAGCGGTAAAATTATTGATTCAATAATTATCGGTATAATCTGTTTTGTCTGTACAAACCTTATCGGCACGCCTTATGCTATTTTAGTAAGCGTGGTAATCGGCGTAACGAATATTATACCGTTTTTTGGGCCTTGGCTGGGCGGCATACCGTGTGCGATACTTATTCTAATGGTAAATCCGCTTCAGTGTTTATATTTTATTATTCTGATTCTTGTTATACAACAGTTTGACGGTAATATATTAGGTCCTAAGATTCTTGGAGATTCTACGGGATTATCGGGCTTTTGGGTTATCTTTTCAATAACAATTTTCGGCGGTATATTCGGCGTACTGGGAATGTTTGTCGGTGTTCCTATTTTTGCGGTACTTTATGCAGGATTTAGGGCTCTGGTCAATAGAATGTTAGCTAAAAAGGACCTTCCTACCGATACCAGACCTTATTTATCTGTAGGTTCAATCGAAACCGGCAACGCATTTACAGAATATGCTCCTGTAAAAAAGAAACGAAAATCCTTAGAGAAAAGGATTAAAGTTAAGGCTGACGCTGATAAATCTAATATGTCAACGGAAGAGTAGCAGAATGAAAGGGCATGGTTATCCATATGAAATTTCTGATTCAGTGTGTTGAAAAGGCTGATGTAAGGGTAGATTCCAATATAATCGGAAGTATAGGGAAAGGATTTCTTGTATTTGTCGGAATAAATCAGAACGATACTACGGAAATTGCGGATAAAATGGTTCACAAACTGCTAAATCTGCGTATTTTTCAGGATAATAACGGAAAAACAAATCTGAATCTTATGTCTGTCAATGGTGGATTGTTAATTATTTCACAATTTACATTATATGCAGATTGCAGGCATGGAAACCGTCCATCGTTTATAAATGCCGGAAATCCGGATATGGCTAATAATTTGTATGAATATATTATTGCAAAATGCAAAGAAACCGTTCAGAATGTGCAGCATGGTGAATTTGGCGCTGACATGAAGGTTTCTTTAATAAACGACGGTCCATTTACAATTATGTTAGATTCAGATGAACTTTTTTAGTATTTTTCACGATAATCCTCAGAACTGTTGTACTTTGTTATATATGGATTATACCGGTTGTCTTTATTGGAGTTATTTAAACGCGTGGGTACATTTTTATCCCTAAGATGATTATATGAATTATTAAAATCCCTAATTGAGTCTATATTTCTTGTTTTTTCTTTATTTTTCTTTATTTTAATATAGGAATATACATATACAATTACAATGAAAATTCCCATTAATATGAAAACCTTATACAAACAAATTCACCTGCCTATAATAATATTTTATTTTTAAAACTTTATATGTCCGTTTGTTTAATAAGCCAAGCAAGTGCATTTATATAAATACACTTGCTTCACATCAACATAATCCATATACCTACATTGTTTAACGAACTAGTTGGCTCGGTAATTAAATAGTCTATAGTATCCATTACCAAGCCAACTATTCGTTAAACAATGATTTTGCGCATAGTTCTATATAGACTTATATTCCCTATATAGCATTTTATATAGCCTTAAATTTCTTAATTTCTTTTTTCAGCTCATTTGAAACCTCATCATTTATGGCTGTATAATCCTGAATTTCTTCCATATTGGTTGATAATTCCTGCATAATTTCAGATAGACTGGAGACTTTATCATTTTCATCATTTATAGCTTGTGAAATCTGAGAAATTCCTGAGTTTATATTGTCGGAAACGGATGACAATTCAGAAGATTTCTCCTGGAATTCAATCATCATATTTTCGAGTGCATCTGCATCGCTTAAATATTTCGCAGAGGCATCTACAAAACGGTCATAATCCTCTAAAACATTCGTATTGACATATTCTAACAACTGGTTAGATGAATTTGACATTTCTTCCACACATGAAACAACATTATTACTGATTTGCTGAATACTGTTAGCTGTATTACGGCTGTTATCAGCAAGATTTCTAATTTCATCGGCTACAACCGCAAAACCTTTTCCTGCTTCTCCGGCCCTTGCCGCTTCTATTGAAGCGTTTAATGCAAGAAGATTGGTCTGGCTGGCAATTGAAAGGATTTCATCGGTAAGATCCTGAATTGAATTTACACTTTTACTGCTTTCCATAGAGTTTTTCAGCACCTCAGCCAAAGAAGATGTTACCCGCTCTGATTCGTTTTTGCTATTCAGGGCCAGTTCCTTAACACTAATTGCACGTTCTTTCATTTCACCGGCATATTCTTTACCGGATACAGTAGAATTAGAAATAACATCACTGCTATTATTTAAAGAGTCCATGTGTGTGTTAATTTCTTCAATTGTCTGTAAAATTGTCTGCATCTCATTATAAAGCTCATCTGCCGCGTTTGATACTTCTCCCATATTCTTTGTAGAGTCAGATACCTTTGATACAATTTTACCTGACGATTCATCAAGCGAATTCGAATGTTCTTGAATTTCTTTCATAATGCTTTGAAGCTTATCCAAGAACAAATTGATACCAAAAACAAGATGACCGATTTCGTCTTCTTTATTGCTTATTATACGTTCATTTAAGTCTCCATTATTATGCTCTAAATTCTCAATTAGATTATTTAACTGTTTCTCAGTATCTTTAAGAGGCTTTACAAAAGATATGTATGTAATAATAATTGTTACAATAACCAAAAGAAGCTGTATGGATGAAATAAGACCATCACGTGATAATTGGGAAGAAATCAGTTCCACATTATCATTTGCAATATCCGCTATATCTGCTGATATCTCACTTCGGGATGAAATATCACTAAAAACACTACGGATAGATTGGAGACAAGATGTTGTTGTCGTATTGACTGTTATAGTCAAGAGAAAAATGATAATTAATGGTAACATAATTTTAAAGGCTACATGCTTTTTCATTAAAATTCCTCCCGAATAATTTTAAATTATGGTTTTGTAGAAAATATTTTCTTAAATTATATATTATTTACCATATAATTTCAATCTAAATTGCCTTTTAACTGACTTTTCATCGCATTATAAATTTGTACAATTATATATTGTAAAAAATAAATGGCAGTTCACAAAATAATATACTGCGAGCTGCCATTACAGGGGCAAAAATACACTATAGTCTTTCAAGATAATAAAAATAAACACTGAAACGGATTTACCATTTTATATAGAATTAATTAATTCTTACAACTAAATATGTGTCCAAATTCATCACTTAACCACTTCATACGAATAATAAGGCACAATAATATTCGCACCATAACTTATAGAATCAGTTCTTAGGGAATTCACCTGTTTTACTTCTTTAATATAGTCATTTATCGACGCATAATGCTCATCGTCCATATTGTCCTTAGCTATGGACCAAAGAGTTTCGCCGTTTGAAATTGTAATACTTTTGTAATATTTATAAGCAACCGGACTGCTCTCTGCTTTCGCATTGGATAAAAAACTGTTTACACTAAATGAAAATGTAAAAACAAGACAAATTGTCATAATTGCCAGCAAAAAATTCTTGCGCATCTCCTTCTGTCTTCTTATTCTATTATTCCTGATTCTTCTTTCGCTTCTGTAATCACTCATAATTTGTTCCTCCATTTATTCGAACAAATGTTGCGAACATTCGTTCTTTATATTGCAATTATACCGAACGTATTTTCGAATGTCAATACTTTTTGATAAAAATTTCGAACAAATATTCTGAATATATGTTTGCTTTTTGTAAAAAGATGTGTTATGATGAATTCAGATAATAAATTTTAAGCTTGTAAAAGATATGATTTCCTAATATTTAAAACGTGTAAAGGAGGACGATATGGGATACGGTAAAATAACAAAGAAACAGCAGGAAATTCTTGATTATATTAAGGATGAGATTTTGCAGAAAGGATATCCGCCGGCTGTTCGTGAGATTTGCGAGGCAGTTTCGCTTAAATCCACCTCTTCTGTCCACTCTCACCTTGAAACTTTGGAAAAAAACGGCTATATAAGGCGTGATCCTACCAAGCCTCGTGCAATTGAAATTTGTGATGACAATTTCCAGATGGTTCGTACTGAAATGGTATCGCTGCCTGTTATCGGGCGTGTCGCTGCCGGGGAGCCGATACTTGCAGAAGCAAACGTAGAGAGTTACTTCCCTGTTCCTGCTGATATGGTTCCGGCCGGAGAATCTTTTGTTTTAAAAGTAAAAGGCGATTCAATGGTAAATGCAGGAATCTACAGCGGAGACCAGATTTTTGTAAACAGCTGCAATACTGCTAATAATGGTGATACTGTGGTTGCGCTTATAGATGATTCCGCTACTGTTAAAACTTTTTATAAAGAAAACGGGCATATCAGACTTCAACCTGAAAATGATTATATGGAGCCTATTATTGTAGATGATTGCCAGATTCTTGGTAAAGTATTCGGTGTTTTTCGTTTATACCACTAATTTTTCCAGTATACGTACCTTTTTATAAGATATAATAATACATGATGACAGAACATCTTGATATTCTATTTTACAATATGAAATGAAAGAAGTTTTTGTCATATATGATTGGGGCTATTTTAATTAGTTTCTTTCAATATTTATGCTTATGGAGAGGGGAATGAACATGAATAATAAAGGATTAGATTGCCTTGCCCTTACTATTGCTATTATTGGTGCAATTAACTGGGGACTGATTGGTTTCTTCAGTTTTGATCTGGTTGCCTTTATTTTTGGTAATATGTCTTGGCTTTCCAGAATTGTCTATGCATTAGTTGGTATTGCAGGTATATATATTATAACATTCTATATGTATGCAGGCGGTACGTCGAGAGAATCGCAATAGTTAGGCATTATAGGCTCGTTTAACTAAAAAATGAATCCCAGCATATAACATTGTTGGGATTCATTTTAATCTACAGGCTCTCTTTATCAATAATAACTCCATCTCTCCAGATACGTTCCAAATCATAGAACAGACGGTTTTCCTTATCAAAAATATGCACAATAATGTCATGGAAATCCATCAAAATCCAGTTTGCGCTCTGGTATCCTTCTATATGCTTCTCGGGATAACCTGCCTTTCCGAGCACTTCGGCAACATTGTCGGTCATAGTCTGTATCTGGCTCTTATTGGTGCCGTTAGCTATTATAAAATAATCTGCAATTGTAGAAATTTCGCTTATATCGATTACCTGTATATCTTCTGCTTTCTTATCTTCCAATGCGTCTATCGCGAGCTTTGCTAATTCTTTTGAAGTCATATAAATCATTCCTTTCTACTTGAAGTATTATAGTGTTCATAGGTTGTCTTAGTCATAGGATCAATCTGTCCGCCTGTTGAGTTTAGATATGATAAGGTGTCATCCAATATTTTTAAAAGAGTCTTGTCCAAATCCTGATATGCCATACAGCGCACCTGCGCTAAATTCGGTGCATGTTTTCTATCCGGCTCTATATAATCGGCAATATACAGTATTTTCTCCAGTTTGCTCATATTCGGACGACCGGTTGTATGAAATTTTATGGCATTTAAAATATCTTCGTCGTTAACGCCATATTTTTTATGTGCCAGAACGCTTCCTGCCTTTGCATGAAGCAGGGCTGATGGATTATGTAACTCTATTTCCGAAATTTCTAAGGAATTTTTATTACATATGGAAATGAGCTTTTTCTCCGGAAGACATTTGGCGCAGTCATGCAGCATACCTGCTATTGTAGCGTTTCTGGTATCTTCGCCGTGTACCATTGCAAGATTGGCGGCGGTGTAGGCCACAGCCAGAGTATGTTCATAGCGCTTAGGATTTAATTCGCTTTCCATCGCTTTACGTAATTTTTTCAGGCTTATTGTTTTCATGACGGTAGTGGGCTCCTTTCATGAAGGTTCAAAGTTAGCACTTGTATAATTTATTCTTTATAATGTAGTCGTATACATTATTTGGAACAAGATAACGGACTGACGTCCCTTTTTTTACTGAATCCCGTATTGTAGAAGACGAAATTTCTATGAGTCCGGTTTTTAAAAGTGAAATTCGGGCGTCAAATTTATTTTTTAGAAAATTTATACGCTTCTTCATATCCTGAGCCGATTTGTCGTCGCGGACTGCCGCCAGAATATGGCAGTTTGCGAAAATTCTTTCAGGTTCCTTCCAGTCGGAAATCGTCCACAAGCTATCTGCGCCCAGGATGAAATAATATTCTGTGTCAGGATTTTCGCTTTTAAGCTGCTCCAGAGTCTCGTAGGTATAGGTACTGCCCTCTTTTTCAATTTCTATGGTAGAAAGTGTGAAAAAGGGGTTGTCTTTAATCGCCAAAGATACCATTTCGGCCCTGATATCCGAGGGAAGCAGCTCGCTTGTATCCTTCATATAAGGCATACCGCAAGGCATAAAAAGCACTTCTTCCAAGTCAAACTGCTCTCTTGCTCTTTCTGCTATAATAAGATGACCTATATGGATCGGATTAAATGTTCCGCCCATGATTCCTACTTTTTTCAATGGTTTACACACTTATTCTTTCTTATTTTAGTTATATTTGAGTTCTAATCGGATTTTCGTACAATTTTTCATGCAATTGTCTTGCAATACTAAATTTTATCCAAATCAATCTTAGGATTCTTCTTATCCGGCTTATATAGCAC
>CAMWKB010000026.1 GCA_947174705.1 uncultured Lachnospiraceae bacterium | reverse complement strand
GATTTATAATGCTTGTATAAAAAATGGCAGTTTGTGCCATTTAATAAAAATATAAAGCATGGAGGTTATACATGGCATCTAATCAGGGAAGAGGAGCAGGAACGAAAAAAGCCTCCGCTGCTTCCGGAAGAAAAGCATCAACAAAAAAATCATCAAGTGAAACATCGGGCAGAAGAAATTACCAGTCTGTGGATATGGATAGAAGCAGACGCGATGAGCCTATGGATTTGGCGATTCGTAATGAAATTTTATTTATTGCTATGCTGGCTCTGGCCATTTTTCTGTTTTTATGTAATTTCGGCATTGTCGGTAAGGTCGGCGATGTAGTCAGCGCTTGTATGTTTGGCATATTCGGGCTTTTGGCATATATTGCCCCTTTGATAATCTTTTTAGGGATTATGTTTGGTATGTCCAATGTAGGAAATAGCATTGCAACCAGAAAGCTGATTGCCGCGATTGTAATTGTTTTAATGTCAGGTATAATTTTTGAACTTATAAGCGCAGGGTATACAAAGGATGCTGTTTATAACGTAGCCGGAATTTATACCAGGTGCAGCCAGAACAAAAACGGCGGCGGGATAATTGCGGGCTCGCTTGCATTTGCTTTTTTCAAGATGCTTGGCATGGTGGGAACCGTACTTGCAATAATCGTTATAGGTATTATCTGCGTTGTAATTATGACAGAGAAGTCATTTATCGGCGGTGTAAAGGTGCAGGGCAAGAGGATGTACGAACGCTCCATTGAGGATGCCGCTTACAGACGCGAACGTGCTAAGGAAAGACGTGACGCAAGGGAAGAGCGCAGGATAATGGAAGAAGAGAGAAGAAGGGCGCAGGAAGAGGAAAAGGAGAACGAAAAAATTCTCAGAATGGATAAGAAGGTCTCCGGAGTTATGCTTGATACCGCGCTTGGCCATGAAAAGCCCAAAATCGAAACGGAGAATATCAGAGACGATATTCATGAGATTACCATAAATAGTGAAGTTGAAGAAGAACCTGTTATAAGGAACAGCAGACCTTATCACTTTATTGAGAATGAATCAGATGAACTTGACGAAATCCACATACCGGAAGAACCGTTTTATGGAAAAACCGGTAACACTGGTATAACGCCGGTAATACATAAAGAAGCAAGCGAAGAAGATGAAACAGACATATCATATGAGACAGGAGATGCGTATGAGCCGTTAAAACCACGGGATTCGTATACCACTCAGATGGGTAATACCATGTCTTCGGGAACAGGTATTAACAGGGAACGACCTGTTGCCAAAGTGGCAAATAAGGATGAACAGGGTTTATCAAAAGCAGCAGAAAGCTTAGAAAAAGTTGCACAAGTGGCCAATAAACCACCCAAGCAGTATCGTTTCCCTTCACTCAATCTGCTTGCCAAAGGGAAAAGAAAAAGCGGGGATAATTCCGATATGGAATTGAAAGAGACTGCGCATAGATTGCAGCAGACTCTTAGTACATTTGGAGTAAAGGTTGCCATAACTGAAATAAGTCAGGGACCGTCTGTAACAAGATATGAGCTTCAGCCTGAACAGGGGGTTAAGGTAAGTAAGATTGTAGGACTTGCTGATGATATTAAACTTAATCTGGCTGCTACGGATATACGTATTGAAGCGCCTATTCCCGGCAAGGCCGCAGTGGGAATAGAGGTTCCAAATAAAGAAAATTCCGCAGTTGCACTAAGGGATTTGTTAGATACAAGAGAATTCAAAGAGTTTCCGTCAAATCTTGCATTTGCGGTCGGAAAAGATATTGGCGGTAAAATAGTGGTTGCGGATATTGCCAAGATGCCTCATATGCTTATTGCAGGAGCCACAGGTTCAGGTAAATCTGTCTGTATTAATACAATTATCATGGGAATCCTGTACAAAGCACACCCTGATGATGTAAAATTAATTATGATAGACCCTAAGGTAGTAGAATTAAGCGTGTATAACGGAATTCCACACCTGCTTATACCGGTCGTTACAGACCCGAAGAAAGCGGCGGCGGCGCTGCATTGGGGCGTAGCGGAAATGACCGAACGTTATAAGAAATTTGCGGATTATAATGTGCGTGATTTAAAAGGTTATAACAAGAAATTAGAGAGTATGAGGGAACAGGGCGAGCCTGATGTGCCGGAGAAATTACCGCAGATTTTGATTATTGTGGATGAGCTTGCGGATTTGATGATGGTTTCACCGGGAGAAGTAGAGGAGTCAATATGCCGTCTGGCTCAGCTTGCAAGGGCGTGTGGAATCCATCTTATTATAGCGACGCAAAGACCGTCGGTAGATGTTATAACGGGTCTTATTAAAGCGAATATGCCAAGCCGCGTTGCCTTTGCGGTATCCAGCGGAGTGGATTCAAGAACTATTCTGGATATGGTTGGAGCGGAAAAGCTGCTTGGTAAGGGCGATATGCTTTTTTACCCGCAGGGCTATCCAAAACCCGCAAGAGTTCAGGGTGCTTTTGTTTCAGATAAAGAGGTATCCGATGTAGTAGATTTCCTTAAGAATCAGGAAATAGGGAATGTATACGACGAGGATATAGAAGAAAAAATTAAGAATATCGGAAGTACTGCGTCGTCAGGTGCAGCAGGCGGAGCTTCCGATGCCGATTCCCAATATGACCAATACTTTGCAGAAGCGGGACGGTTTATTATAGATAAGGATAAAGCGTCTATCGGAATGTTGCAGAGGGTATTTAAGATTGGTTTTAACCGGGCGGCAAGAATTATGGATCAGTTATGCGAAGCAGGCGTTGTCGGTGAGGAAGAGGGCACAAAGCCGCGAAAGGTACTTATGAGTATGGAACAGTTTGAGCAGATGGTGGAAGAGGGAGATTTATGAAGTCAGATATAGAAATTGCAAGAGAAGCGGTTTTAGAGCCTGTAACGGCAGTAGCAGAACGGCTTGGGATTACGCAGGACGATCTGGAATTATACGGAAAATATAAGGCTAAGATTTCAGATGAATATATGGAGAAGATCAAGGATGAGCCGGATGGTAAACTTGTTCTTGTAACGGCGATAAATCCTACGCCCGCAGGAGAAGGAAAGACCACGGTGAGCATTGGTTTAGGGCAGGCGCTTTGTAAGATGGGAAAGAACGCTGTTTTGGCGCTCAGAGAGCCTTCTCTTGGACCATGCTTTGGCATAAAGGGCGGCGCTGCAGGCGGCGGCTACTCTCAGGTCGTGCCGATGGAGGACTTAAACCTGCATTTTACGGGAGATTTCCATGCGGTAACTTCAGCGAATAATCTACTGGCGGCTATCCTTGATAATCACATCCAGCAGGGAAATGAACTTGGTATTGATACAAGACAGGTAGTTTGGAAAAGATGTCTGGATATGAACGACAGGGTGCTTAGAAATATAGTGATAGGGCTTGGACACAAAACGGACGGTACGGTAAGGGAAGACCATTTTGTTATTACGGTGGCGTCTGAGATTATGGCTATACTTTGTCTGGCATCGGATATTAAGGATTTAAAAGAAAGGCTTGGAAAAATAATTGTAGCCTATAATTACGAGGGCAAGCCTGTTACGGCCGCAGATTTGCATGCTGTTGGAGCTATGGCAGCTTTGCTTAAGGATGCTATGAAGCCAAATCTGATTCAGACGCTTGAACATACACCCGCGCTTGTTCATGGCGGACCATTTGCCAATATTGCGCATGGATGTAATTCAATAAGGGCAACCAAAGCAGCACTTAAAATGTCGGATTATGTAATTACGGAAGCCGGTTTTGGCGCAGACCTTGGCGCGGAGAAGTTTTTTGATATAAAATGCCGTATGGCAGGCTTAAAACCGGATGCTGTTGTACTTGTGGCAACAATCAGAGCGCTTAAATATAATGGCGGAGTAGAAAAATCCGAACTTTCAACAGAAAATCTTGAAGCCTTGAAAAAAGGAATAGTGAATCTGGAAAAGCATATTGAAAATATACAAAAATACGGAGTGCCTGTTGTCGTTACTTTAAATTCTTTTGTGACGGATACGGCAGCTGAAATTGATTATGTAAAAGAGTTCTGTGAAAACAGAAACTGCGAATTTGCCCTTGCTAATGTATGGGAAAAAGGCGGCGAAGGCGGCATTGAACTTGCGGAAAAACTGCTTAACCTTCTTGAAACCAGAAGCTCTGATTTTCAGTTGATTTATGAGTCTGACTTACCTATAAAGGATAAGATTAAGCGGGTAGCAGAAGAAATTTACGGAGCAGGCAATGTGGCGTATACCGTTGAAGCATCGGCGCAGATAAGCAGGCTTGAAAAACTTGGATTTGGAAATATGCCGGTATGTATTGCGAAAACTCAGTATTCTTTATCGGATGACCCGACGCTTCTTGGCAGACCTGAAGGCTTTGAGATAGTGGTACGGGAGGCCTATGTCTGTGCCGGAGCCGGTTTTATAGTAGTTCTTACCGGAAATGTAATGACAATGCCGGGGCTTCCTAAAACACCTGCTGCTTACGGAATAGATGTAACTGACAGTGGTGTCATAACGGGGCTGTTTTGATAATTGTGAAAGCCTTGTCGATAGGCACACATTAGAAAGGAGATTACAGAAAGATGACACAGATTATAGACGGAAAAGCGATTTCAGCACAGATTAAGGATGAATTAAAAGAAAAGGTTACTAATATGAAGAAGGACGACATAACGCTGTGTCTGGCTGTTATTCAGGTTGGCAATGATCCGGCGTCCAGTGTGTATGTTGGCAATAAGAAAAAGGCCTGTGAATATATCGGAATTGAATCTTTGGCATATGAGCTTGATGAGAATACTACACAGGATGAATTGCTGGATTTAATACATGAACTTAATAAACGTAAGGATGTAAACGGTATTTTGGTGCAGCTTCCGCTGCCTAAACATATAGATGAGGATATGATCATACGCGCTATAGACCCAAGTAAAGATGTGGATGGTTTTCATCCTCAGAGCGTCGGGGCTCTATGTATAGGGCAGAAAGGTTTTGTCTCATGTACGCCGGCGGGAATAATACAGCTTTTAAAACGCTCAGGTATTGAAATTGCAGGTAAGGAGTGTGTTATTATTGGAAGGAGTAATATTGTAGGCAAGCCTATGTCGCTTTTGCTGCTTCGGGAGAATGGTACTGTTACCGTAGCCCATTCCAAGACAGAAAATCTTAAGGAAGTGGCGAAAAGGGCTGACATTCTTGTTGTTGCCGTTGGCAGACCTAAAATGATAACCAGAGAGTATGTGAAAGAAGGTGCGGTTGTCATAGATGTTGGAATTCATAGAAATGAAAATAATAAATTGTGTGGAGATGTGGATTATGATGATGTTGCTCCGATCTGCAGCGCAATAACACCGGTACCGGGAGGAGTAGGACCGATGACCATTGCAATGCTTATGAATAACTGTGTGGAGTCGGCTCATTTAAACAGTTAGAAAGGGAACCCATATGAAATGCCCAAAGTGTTCAAATGAAATGAAAGAGGGCCAGTTAATCTGCGAAGCATGTGGACATGAGATTAGGATTGTGCCTGACTTTGAACCTGAAATAGAAAACAGCATAACGGAAACTCTCTCAACACTTGCTGCGTTGCAGGATGAAGATAAGCCTGCCACAGAAAAACATGAAGATGCCGGAAATATAGAGAAAGAAAAGGCTAGTGACAAAAAGAGAGCGGATAAAAGCCGTAAAATGGGAACAAGGATTGGCATTATTATATCCGCAGTGTTAATACTTTTTCTTTTTATATATATGTTCTATACTTACCATGTGGGGAGCGTGTCTTATCAGGTAGATAAAGCTAAAGAATATGCTGCGCAGGGAGAGTATGAGAAAGCGATTAACTGTCTGGATATTGCTTATAGAAATGATGATACCCAGCCGCAGATTTTGTTCTTAAAAGCGGATTATTATTATCTTTTATTCGATAATGAATCTGCACTTGCGGAATTAAAGAAAATAATTGATAATGGAAGCTATCCTTATGAAGCCGTAGAAGAGGCTTATGATAAAATGGTTGCGATATACTCAAAAGAAGAACGGTATGAGGATATTAATGAGCTGTTACTTAATTGTAAGGAAGATACGATTGTAAACATGTTTCAGAGCTATCTTGCGAAGGCTCCGGAATTCAGTTATACGGAAGGAAACTATGAAGAAGTAATTCCGCTTAAGTTAAGTTCCAATACCTCAGGAACCATATATTATACTTCGGACGGCTCAACACCTGATGAAAAAAGCAGGATTTATACCGCGCCGCTTTTTTTGGAAAGCGGTGATTATACAATAAATGCTGTCTTTGTAAACGATTATGGGATAAAGAGTGAAGTTGTAAGCAAAAGTTATCATATAGACATAGAGATACCAAAAGAGCCGGAGGTGAATTTAAATAGCGGAGAGTACAATGAGCCAATGCGTATTTCAGTAAGCGCCGAAACAGGCTGTGATATCTTTTATACAACAGATGGCACAGAACCTACCAAAGACAGCGTGCCTTATACCGGACCGATTCCCATGCCGCTTGGCACTACGCATTTTAAATTTGTAAGTATAAGCGAGGAAGGCGTAGCCAGCGAAGTGACTATGTGTACATATGTACTTAAGCTGGAAGGAACAATTTCTACGGATGAAGCAGTAGAGGTGCTGATTGACCGTTTAGTGGAGAATGGATATCTGGATGATAAAGACGGTAAAGTACCGCAGCAGAATGTAACCTACAGTTATCAATTCAGTTCCGTGATCAGTATAGACGGAGAGGTTTACTTTACTGTAAATGAGTATTATGATGACGGAACCGGTATCTTAAGCAGAACAGATAAAGTTTTTATAGTTCAGGCATATACCAAGGCAGTGGCAAAACTTGGATATGACGAAAATGGAGAATTTAAGGCACTTTTACTATAAAAGGTGTTGCAAATTAAATAGATATGAGTTATTGTGAAAAAGCACAAGGGAATTTAGGAGGATGGGAGTAATGTATAAGATTTTAGAAGCAAAAGAGCTGACAACTAATATTTACCTCATGGTAGTTGAGGCAGAGCGTGTTGCCAGGTCCTGTCAGCCGGGTCAGTTTATTATCGTAAGAATGGATGAGGATGGAGAAAGGATTCCTCTTACTATCTGCGATTACGACCGGGAGAAAGGAACAATTACGATTGTATTTCAGGTTGTCGGAGCAGCAACACATAAGATGGCTGTACTTAAAGCAGGTGACAGTTTCCATGACTTTGTAGGTCCACTGGGCTGTCCGTCCGAATTTGTAGAAGAGGATTTGGAAAGCCTTAAAGCTAAAAAAATGCTTTTCGTGGCAGGCGGTGTAGGAACCGCGCCTGTATATCCGCAGGTTAAATGGCTTCATGAAAAAGGGATTGATGCAGATGTTATTGTAGGTGCAAAGACAAAAAATTTATTGATTCTGGAAAAAGAAATGGAAGCTGTTGCAGGTAATTTATATATCACAACGGACGACGGTTCTTACGGAAGAAGCGGCATGGTAACACAGACAATTAAAGATCTTGTTGAAGAGGGCAAAAAATATGATGTTTGTGTAGCGATTGGCCCTATGATAATGATGAAGTTTGTCTGCAAGATGACGGAAGAACTTAACATACCTACCATAGTCAGTTTGAATCCTATTATGGTAGATGGCACTGGCATGTGCGGCGCTTGCCGTGTTACGGTTGGCGGAGAAGTAAAATTTGCCTGTGTTGACGGACCGGAATTTGACGGACACAAAGTTGACTTTGATCAGGCAATGAAACGCCAGCAGATGTATAAAACCGAAGAGGGAAGAGCTTTCTTAAAAGCTAAGGAAGGCGATACCCATCATGGCGGCTGCGGAAATTGTGCAGATTAAATATAAGAGTATTCTCAGACTGAGAAAGGAGCAGAATTATTATTATGGATGTTTTAAATAAAGTGCCTGTACGCGAGCAGGATGCTAAAGTGCGTGCTACGAATTTCGAAGAAGTATGCCTTGGATATAATAAAGAAGAGGCAATGAGCGAGGCAGAGAGATGTATAAACTGTAAAAATGCGCAGTGTATAAAAGGCTGTCCGGTTGCAATCAATATTCCGGGCTTCATTGAAAAGGTAAAAACCGGTGATATTGAGGCTGCATATCAGGTTATAAGCGAAGCCTCAGCGCTGCCGGCAGTTTGTGGACGTGTATGTCCGCAGGAAAGCCAGTGTGAGGGTAAATGTATCCGCGGTATTAAAGGCGAGCCTATTTCAATTGGTAAGCTGGAGCGTTTTGTGGCTGACTGGGCAAGAGAGAACGATGTTAAGCCTGAGGGAGCTAAAGAAAAGAAAGGGAAAAAGGTCGCAATTATCGGCTCAGGCCCTGCAGGACTTACCTGTGCAGGGGATCTTGCAAAAATGGGCTATGACGTGACAATCTTTGAAGCCTTGCATGAGGCTGGCGGCGTTCTTGTATACGGTATTCCGGAATTTCGTCTTCCTAAGAAAGATGTTGTTGAAAAAGAGATTGAAAATGTAAAATCACTTGGCGTAAAAATAGAGACAAACGTTGTAATCGGCAAGTCGGTAACGATTGACGAATTGATGCAAAACGAAGGCTTTGACGCCGTATTTATCGGCTCAGGCGCAGGACTTCCTAAATTCATGGGTATTCCGGGTGAGCAGTCTAACGGTGTATTTTCTGCCAATGAGTACTTAACAAGAAGCAATCTTATGAAAGCGTTTAACGAAGATTCCAATACTCCGATCATGAGAGGTAAGGAAGTAGCGGTTGTAGGCGGCGGTAACGTTGCTATGGATGCTGCAAGAACCGCGCTCAGACTTGGTGCAAAAGTGCATATTGTATACAGAAGAAGCGAGGAGGAGTTACCTGCCCGTGTGGAAGAAGTACATCATGCAAAAGAAGAAGGAATTATTTTTGACTTACTGACGAATCCGACAGAGATCATTGCCGACGAGAACGGCTGGGTCTGCGGTATGAAATGTATAAAGATGGAGTTAGGAGAGCCTGATGCTTCCGGCAGAAGACGTCCCGTAGAAATTCCGGGTTCGGAGTTTGTAATGGATGTGGATACAGTCATAATGTCGCTTGGAACCTCACCTAATCCGCTGATTTCTTCTACTACAGAAGGTCTTGAGGTCAATAAATGGAAATGTATCGTTGCCGATGAAGAACATGGAAAAACCACCAAGGAAGGTGTGTATGCAGGTGGTGATGCGGTAACAGGCGCAGCTACGGTTATCCTTGCAATGGGAGCAGGAAAAGCTGCTGCGAAAGGAATTGATGAATATTTGTCAAAGTAATAGTTTCACAAGACTTTACTAATCCTCATAAGAGCAAAATATATGCCCCGGAGTTTCAACTGCCGGGGCATTTGATATTTTTATTGTAAAAGGTTTAAAAGTTTTTTGATGTTTTCATTTGATTGTGCAAGCATTTTCTCCCCAGCCTGCAGGAGTATACTTAAGTTGGAATATCTTACCATTTCTGTTGAAAGATCCGTATCGCGGATACGGGATTCGCTTGCCTGCATACGATCAATAACAATATCATTGCTATTAATTGTGTGTTCCAAACGGTTCTGTATTGCACCGTAAATGCTTCGTTTGGAACTTAACTGGTTAATGGCTTCTTTTATACGGACGTTCGCTTTGTCTGCATATTTTTGCTTACTGATAGTAACGGAATTAATACCCAGAGCGGTGGAACTGACGCTTATACGCGGTATTTCCGTAGTTTGGTTTGCCTCGGCACCGACTTGAATTACTAAAGGATCGAGGGAATCTCTGCCTTCCTCCTCCAAGAAGAGCGTACTCCTTGCAGTTCCGCCGATATCAGTTATCGAGTGAGACCCCAAAACTTTATGGGCAATTTGCAGGTGTCCATTCTCAATAGATGCTTCCAGAGGCGCGGAGTTGCCGTTATCATCCCCGTTTTTAAACATATCATTCAAGAGGTCGGCGAACCCTTCCGCAGTGTAGTATGTATTCGGCGGAAATGTGTATTGATAAGGAACTGCGTCCGCAGAAAGCGTAAGTACATTCTGTCCCGGCTTAAAAGTAATGCCGTTTGACAGGTTTTTGGTTCCTTCTACATAAGTCGCCTCGGGATTGATCGTTGTCTTGTAGAAAAGAAAGCCTGCAGCGCTGCCGCGTACGCCGTCTAAAATGTACTGGCCTACCGGAAGTTCCGCACCGTCCTTTTTTGTTAGTTTGATCTGTAGCGCAACATCGTCAACGGAACCAACAACACCAGTTTTCTCGCCGCCGATAGAAACCTCTATATTAAAGTCATAAAAACCCTCTGCCTCAAATTTTCCCTGTATTTCTCCTTGCAGTTTTTTGGCAATTTCATTGCCGGTATAAATGCCCTCAGGAATCTTTACATTCATGTCCATTGTATGGCTGCCGTTGCCATTGGAGTCCGGGTAAGTAAAATCAAAAGTCAAAACATCATTAGCACCTTCTACAATTTCAACAGACTCTGTGCTCAAATCCTTACGGCCGATAATATAGGCGTCATCATAGCCGGTGTATGTGCCTTGCTGTAAAGTCTCGTCTTTTGCAACTTTGGTGATGATCACGTTGTCATAAAAACTGCCTGATGCAGTAATAGAACCTGCGTAAGATGTGAACAAAAGCTTTCCGCTTTTATCATCAACGGTAATTTTGCCTTCTAAATCTGTACCTTTAAAAGCATCCTGTACCGCGCCAGCCAATGACTTGATATCATTATATTTAATCCCGGCAATTGTGACCGTGGCTTCGACCATGGAAGTACCCTGACCGAGTTTCAGTGTCAGTTCATTGTTACTGCTATCCAATGTTATCGGAGCGGAAAGAGCATTGCGGGTATTCATAGTAGCCTCACTCGCAGTCGTAACTATAGGAGTGTAATCGTAATCATAAGTTCCATAAATAGCCTTCCAGGCAGAACTGTCATCAAAATAAATTCTATAACTACCAGGGCTGTTCGACTTCTTGGGCGTGGCAGTCAGGGTAATTTTATTACCCTCTTGGGAAACTTTCACGTTGTTAAAATAACTATTGCCCGACAAATTCAGCTGACTATTAATTTGAGCAGCAATATGGTTAGCAAGCTGCGTCGAATTATAAGTTCCATTATTCAGGGTAATGGTTGCACTTTGACCGCCATAAAGATTAATATTGATTACTCTCGTGTCGTCCGTAATCTTTATAGTTTTGTCAGCCGGAATTGTGAGAGAAGCATATGTATCTGTTGTATTTTTGTCCGAAGTTCCCTCTATTGGTGTTACCGTTCCATAAGTCCAGGACGTATCTGCACCGTATGTATACGTCTCAGTTCTCACGAACAGTTGTCTATAGGTATCGTTTTTCTGAATGTCGCTAACAAAAGAAATTTTCCGAATTTCGTCAGTCTTCGCATTAATAGAAATGGTGCCGTTGGATTTATTGTAGCTAAACTCTATCTTATCCGCGAAATCAGAATCCAGTTTAGACTTCAGTACGGATACAAGCGCTTCGCCATTTGTATAAGTTCCGCCGATGCCAGTTATGGTACAAGTCTCGTCATTAACCGTAAAAGACAATGAGGCATTTGCGGGTAGCGTAAATGAGTTTTTTAGATAAGCTTCTCCCGTAAGCTTTGCAGTGCTTCCGGTATTTTTATAAGGTAAATAATTTGTGTCGCGGAATAGAGCGTTGTAAGTATTAACATAAACATCTTCGGTCGTATCAAATTCCAGAGAACTGCTGCTGCCTTTTAGCAAATTGGATAACGTCAAATACTGCATCCAATGCGAGCTGCTTCCGTTGAGTGAAGACGGTACAGACAAGTAAGATTCTGAATAGCCAGCCTGTACTTCTACATAGTCCTTTGATAACTCTTTAATCTGTTTATTGATTTCAGTACAGATTTCACTTATGGTATATCCACCGTCTTTAAAAGTAATCGTATACTCCGACGTGCCGTTTACTTTAAAACGCAGAATATTATTATTATTGGCACTGGATAAATGGATTTTATCAGTAACCGAAGAGTTGTAGTAAGCCTTGCCTGTAACAGAAGCCGCAGAGCCTTTGGAAGAACCATATTGTACATTATCAAAAAAGATAGAAGAATACTTATTAGTAGCATTTTTAGGGTCCACTTTAAACATATTTCCTTTTAGTCCGAAAATGCTTACCGAATCTCCGCCTGTAATCTGAATAAAAGAGTCTTCATACTCTTTTGCAACAATACCGGCTGCATCAGGATTTTTAGACAGCTGCTTGTTGAGCTCCGCGATCATGTCGGAACGATAGTAATCTCCCGGAGAAATGGTCAGGAAAATATGTTTTGGGCCGTTAGGGCCTTGAACATAAAATTCAAGCTGTTCGTTTTGTCCATTTCTTATAGACAATGGAGATTCCGAACTAAATTCAGTGGTGCCCAGCAGACTGGAAGAAGCGCTGCCATTAAAAGAGTTGAAAAGGAGATAGGAAAGAGAACCATCTACAAAATCAATCTTTGTCGGCGCTCCGTCAGCTTTTTCAAAATTAAGATTGCAGTAACCGTCGCTGGTGAGTTCCAACACAAAGCCAGGATTAGAAGGCACCATGTTGTTTAAAGCATCATCTATTTCGTCGATTAATTCCTGTGTAGTATAAACTCCTGCAGGAACCGTAATCGTATAATCACTGGGCTCATAAGAGTCAGGCAGATGTATGTTCAGTTCATTGTTAAATTCAGAAATGGTATGAAGTTGGTTATCATCCCATTTTTTACTTCCGGAAATTTGATAATAAGAAGGTTCGTGTTGCTCAAATAGAGGAATGCCGGTGCCGAAATCAGATGTGTTATTGATACGGTCAATTTCTGTGCGGAGCTGGTCAAATTCAACATTCATTGCCATACGGTCACTGTCGGACCAGGTTCCGTTAAGCGCTTTGTCTGTCAATTCATTCATGCGCTGCAGCATACTGTGTATTTCATCCATAGCACCGTCTGCAGACTGTACAAAAGCAACGCCGTCTTTTGTGTTATTGGTTGCCTGCATCAGTCCACGGATCTGTCTGCGCATAATTTCAGAAATACCAAGACCGGCCGGATCATTGGCAGCGCTATTTATTTTATATCCGGAGGAAATTTTTCCTGTGGAATCTGCATAGGATTCGATGTTGATATTAACGAGCCGGATAGCATTCAATGACTGAATATTATGTGTAACTTTCATATTTATACCCATCTGCGCACTGCGATGCGCACTTGAACTACTTAGGTTGAAAACGCATTTTTATTCAACCGTAAATTTACTCTTTTGTCTTCAGTATTGACAAATGCAATTACTTATGTAGTATCATATATAATGTATCGGAAATGTTTCAAAAAAAGTTTAGCAGATATTCCCGGATATCGTAGGTCTCTTTTGGCAATTAAGACACTAAAGTTATTAAGATGTAATAATATTGACTGTGAAACTTATAAGCCTCTTAATTCGTATTATTAGTAAATAGAGAAATATATATCGCAGTTTTTACTAATAAGAAGGAGAGGATGTTTATGAGCGTTAGCGGAGTAGGAAGCAATTTTTCGTATATTTACAATTCAATGACAGGAAAACTATCAACAAAAGACGGAAGTAGCGATGAGTTTGTAAATTATTTCAATGGAGATTTAGCAGCTGAGGATTCAAAAGAATTGAACGGTTTTGATGCAAAGAAAAAGGGTGATATAGAATCAATGATTTTTTGGTTTACCGAAGGTGCAAAATCCGGAATAGCAAAGGATATATTTAATAACTGTAATGGATATGAATATGAAATATCCGGTGAGATTGTCGATGCAGTAACAGGCGTTTATTCTGTAAATGGGGAAAAGATTTTTACCGCTTTTATCGGAGTCGGAAACTATACACCCGATGAAATAAAAGCATTTACAACAAACCAGCCATTCATAACACATCAGTCAAAAGGATATGATCCTGCGACTAATAGCATTAACATTGCTGTTGGTGATGTATTCGATTTAGGAAACGGATACAGATTTACAGTAGAAGATGATCATGTCAGTTGGAAATGTTATGGAAAAGAAAGCGAAGAAATGGATGTAAAAGCGAATCAGTTTAACTGGGGATTAAGCGCTTTAATTCATTTTGCTGACCAGCAATGGATGTCGGCGATGATGAACATTGATGAATGTAGGTCTATGATACTGGAATTTCTAAAGGAATTGGGTATAGATACAAGCAAAGAATTTACTATAAATAAAACAAGGTGTCATGTAGTAAACGGCAGAATAAATGAAGTTGGTAATTTATGTGGAGTGCCTAGTTCTATTTATAATAAGGCAGTGGCGCGATATGAAGAACGGTTATGTAAACCATTATCATCAAGGATCAGTAAACAGTCATCACCTCTTTGATAATATTATCTTCCACCTGAAATTTCCATACAGAATGTCCCGGCAGGCGGTGTTCTGTGAGATAGTAAGCATCGTCTAAGGCAGTGATATAGTAAGGAGTACCGCCGCCGATGAAGTTGTTGTAGATGTCTTCGTAACCGCCATTTATTAAAGTGGACAGGTCTCTTGTGCGGATAATGGTAGCATAATCCTGATTACCGGTAATATCTGTGGAAATGGTGATATAGAAGTAATCCTGAATCGTAGTCAATTGTATCATTCCTGCCATGCTGTCAGGAACGGGATAGGTATCTATGATTTCGAAGCTATCAAGGGCAGCGCGGATGATAGAAGAGTTATCCGAAACAAAATATATTTCATCATCAACGATGGTGAAAGAGCGCACATAGACATTGTTCAGTGATTCAATACGGCGGATTTCAGTCAGGTACATCCGGGTATCGTCCGGGTTATGGCGAAACAGATACATCTCACCGCTCATAGAGCTCCATGCATAGAAGGTGTCTGTAGGTTCGTCGTAAATGATATAATGCGGTCTGTTTCCGATATTGTAAAAAGTCTGTGTGTGAACATAAGCATCATCTTTTTTCTCAAAGATCAGAATGCGGTGTCTTTCTGTATCGTCAATCATATATATGGTGCCGTCACTTGCGAGGGTGTGTCCCTTGTCTATATCGTCTGTCATTACTTTCCATTCATTAAGCGGGTCTGTCAGATTATCGTTATATATTACCTGATCATGATAGCAGTCTACCAGAAAATAAGTGTCATCTACTTTGGTGAGGTATGTAGGAACACATAAATCCGTACAGGGATTGGTTTTGACATTTGTGACAGATGTGTCAGAAATAACGTCGGATGCACGTATGTAGTCTGCAATGGGGCCGGGGGTTCGTGCATCAGCTGAGGATATGGCGGAGACGTTCATATCTGTTTTTTTGGTTAAGTTGTATTTGAGAATCAAAGCAAGCATGCAGACACAAAACGCGGTTATTAGAAAAATTGCTGTGACCGTAGGGCGTAGTGTTTCTTTGCTTTGTCTTTCCTGAGTGTTTTTCATTTTGTTAGTTCCTGTGTGTTATTTTTATATTGCTTTCTTGTTATTTGGATGATCGTGTGATGCTCGTATTGCTTTTATGTATTCTATTTATTATAACATTATTTTGGAGAATATGATATATTCACATATTTCCTGCTTGAAAAATATTAAAGTATGTGATTTTGATAATTTTTTTGCGTAAAAAGATTGTCTTATTTTCTAATTGTTTTCATTATTTAACTTTTCCATTGATTATTTAACTCCTTTCTATTAATATGGTCTTGTGTATAAAGAATTTTGCATCTTACCTTCTTGAACTGATTCCGATTCTGATTTTCTATGTAATCTGCCGGAAACAGATTTTGAACGGTGTAGTAAACGGTGCGGTAAAATAGGAGAAACAAAATGGCAATTTACTATCAGCACGAAGAGCAACTATTCACATTGAATACGGATAATACAACCCACCAGATGAAAGTGGATAAGTATGGTTTTATCCTGCATTTATACTATGGGAAAAAGATATCCGGTAACATGGATTATCTTTTGACTTATTATGACAGAGGTTTTTCGGGAAATCCGGCGGATACGGGCGCTGACAGAACCTATTCCTTAGATGCGCTTCCGCAGGAATATCCTGTAATGGGTATGGGTGATTATCGTAACAGCGCCGTTGTTATACGTAATGCAGACGGTTCTGAGTACTGTGACCTTCGCTATGTAAGTCACGAAATAAAAGAAGGAAAATATTCATTAAAGGGTCTTCCGGCAGTGTATGCGGCAGAAGATGAAGCGCAGACATTGGAAATTTTATTGGAAGACCCTGTAAGTAAAGTGCAGGTAAAGCTTTTATATGGTGTGCTTGAAAAAGAAGATATCATTACAAGGAGCGCAGTGATAATAAATGGCGGTGAAGAACGTATCATTGTGGAAAAGGCGGCATCGGCATGCATGGATTTTGTCAGTGGAGACTATGATTTTATCAGTTTCTATGGAAGACATGCAATGGAGCGCAATTTCCAGAGGACGGAAATTGCACATGGAAGCCAGATGATCGGAAGCCTCAGAGGAGCTTCCAGTCATCAATATAATCCGGCGGTAATTATTTCCGGAAAAGATACTACAGAAGATAACGGAAGCTGTTACGGACTTGTTTTTGTATACAGCGGTAATTTTATGTGTGAAGCGGAAAAGGACCAGTATGGCCAGACAAGAGTGATAATGGGTCTGCAAAGCGATTTATTCCACTATCCGCTTAACAAAGGCGAAACCTTTATTGTTCCTGAAACGATTTTGTGTTATTCAGCACAGGGCTTTGGAACATTGTCAAAAAAATATCATACTTGTATCAGGAAACATATATGCAGGGGAAAATACAGTAATAAACCAAGACCGATATTAATTAACAGCTGGGAAGCCGCTTATTTTAAGTTTAATGGAGAAACTATCTATAAGCTGGCAAAAAACGCTGCAGAGCTTGGAATTGATATGGTTGTTATGGATGACGGCTGGTTTGGAAACAGGGAAGACGATAACAGCAGCTTAGGTGACTGGCAGGTAAATGAGGAAAAGCTGGGCTGCACCTTAGGTGACCTGATTCAAAGAATTAATGCTCTGGGAATAAAATTTGGAATCTGGATAGAGCCGGAAATGGTATCGGAGGAAAGTAGTTTATACAAAGAGCATCCGGACTGGGTAATGAGGATACCGGGAAGGCAGCCGGGAAGGTCAAGAAATCAGCTTGTGCTTGATTTTTCAAGAGAAGAAGTGAGAGAGCATGTTTTTAAACAAATCTGCGATGTATTGGACCAGGGAAATGTTGAATATATAAAATGGGATATGAATAGAAGTCTTGCTGATATATATTCCATGGATAAAGAACCGGGCAGGGTAACTTATGACTATGTTCTTGGAGTTTATGAATTCTTGGAAAAACTGATTGAGAAATATCCGGATATGCTTATAGAAGGATGCTGCGGCGGCGGCGGACGGTTTGACGCGGGTATGCTTTATTATGCACCTCAGATATGGTGCAGCGACAATACGGATGCACTTGACCGTATAAAGATTCAGTATGGAACCTCTTTCTTTTATCCGGCTTCTACGGTTGGCGCACACGTATCGGCATCGCCGAACCATCAGACCGGCAGAAGTATAAGTATACATACCAAGGGTGTTGTAGCGATGGCCGGCACTTTTGGGTATGAGCTTAATCCGGACACACTTACCAAAGAGGAAAAAGAAGAAATCAAGGAACAGATAGCTTACTTTAAGAAGAATGAGGCTTTGATAAGGACAGGAGATTATTACCGTTTATCCAATCCTTTTAAAGATGAGTATGCGGCGTGGATGTTTGTGTCGGAAAATGCGGATGAAGCATTATTAAATGTGGTAATGCTGCAAATGCATGGGAATATGACGGTTAATTATGTGAAATTAAAGGGATTAAAGGCGGATGAATTATATAAGGATGAGGAGACAGGGCAGTGTTATTATGGCTCTGCGCTTATGGAGGCTGGGATTCCTATGCCGGTGGAATTGGTGGAGTATCCGGCGTATCAATTTAGGTTTGTAAGATGTCAATAATTACGAAATTGGGACAAAAACAGAAGAATTACTTCGTAAATTATCTGTTATTGTCCCAATTTCTGATTATTGGAATTCATTAACTATCTCCCAGCATTTTATTATATATTTTTCGCAAATTGCAAGGGAAACATATAATAATCCCTGCAACAGCCCCGACAACCGCCTGAAGAATCTCATAAGGCAGTTTAATAATCGCATATTCCGGAGTGCTGTATACATAGGCGCGCCCAAGCGTGTATCCGATTATCATTATGACAGCTCCTATAGAAACACCGATAATCGCTCCGGCTTTATGATTTTTGGTAAAGAGCTTATTGGCAAATAAAGAGATAACTATGGCCTGAATTCCGTGCGTAACCAGCGATACAAACATAGGAGCGGGATAGAAGAAAAAGTCCCCCAGAAATGAGCCTACGCCGCCTACTACAAAAGCATAAAAAGGGTCCAAAAGGATAGCTGCGCTGCATATGGCAATGTCACATAAGTAAAGATGTCCGCCGGGTACAGGAAGTCCAAAAGAACTTAGAGCTATATTAAGCGCCATAAAAAGAGCCGCAAATGTAAGTTTTTTGGTAGTTATGTTAGTCTGCATGATGTAATTCTCCTGTTGATATGCATAATGATAGTTATATATTTTTATTTTCTACTTTGACGGTAGGAATAATATGGATTTGATAATACACTTATATTGTATATGTGTCAAGCACATTTTAGGTACATTTATATAATTCTACACGAAGGATCATATCTAATTGATAGGACAACCTTTTTCTGCTATAATCTGGTAGTGGAAAAAGGCTGTAATAATTAGCGGCAAATTCAATCAGTAGTGGAGGATTTACAACATTTTTCACTAATCATAAGAAAAACTTAATAAATACCCTATTAATTTATTAAAAAAATGCATGTAAAATAAAAATCAAGAAAGGAATGAAGAAAAATGGTACATCATATTGTTTTATGGAATCTTAAAGAGGAGTTATCTGAGACGGAAAAGAAGGAAGCGGCTGACAGAATTAAGAAGGAGTTAGAAGCAGTAAAAAAAGAGGTTTCAGGTGTGGTTTCACTCAATGTTGTTACAAATGGACTTGAGTCAAGCAATAAGGAAATCGGACTTATTTCGGTTTTTGAATCGGAGGAGGCCTTAAAGGCATATCAGGTGCATCCGGCGCATGTTGCCGCAGGCGGCTTTATCAAAACGGTCACATCTGGAAGATGCTGCCTTGATTATGAAGAATAGGGTGAAAAGGGTGAAAGTCATGGAAGTTGGCATGGAGGGTTATGTTAATGGACGAGAACAAAAATGAGCATAAGAAGTTATTTGACAAAAACAATCCGGTAATTTGGGTTTTTATAGGGGGAATATCCGCTGTTTTGGCAGGAGTTATCATACTGTTTTTTGTAAAGATATTTACTGTTTCGCCAGCCAATAGGGATAAAAATACGGATTTACAACAAAAAATTACCGATTATGCGAATGAACAGCAACAGAATGATTTGGTTAACATGCCGCAGGCCATTACAGCAGACTCTTCCGATGTAGCAACCGGGAAAGAGAATGAGGGCACTGTCAGCGGGAATGAGGAAGTTGAAGAGCCCGGGGAAGAAAAGCCTGTAACATCCGATACAATAGATAAAGTGGCGGTTGTTGTGGATATTGAGGATGAGACGGACGTTTCTTATACCAAAGAATATATTTTAAAAGAAATGACGCCTTATTTCGAGGCAAATAATTTGGAGGCAGTATGGGATTTGTCGCACTTAAAGCGTTATGTGAAACTCTCAGAGAGCCTTAAGGGCAGCGGAACTTATTATTATCAGGGAGATGTTGACAGCGAAGGACGGCCTGACGGAAAAGGGCTGGCAATTTATGAAGCAAATACTTATTATTACGGCGAATGGTCGCATGGCGTGCGTGAGGGTACCGGAAGGTGGTGTCGCTTCTATATTAACGCCTCTAATAAACTGACTCAGAATAAAAAGTATCAGGCGCACAGCTATGCGGGAAATTGGAAAAATGACCTGCCAAACGGAAGCGGCGCCGAACATTATGATGTGGATACCAGTAAGTTAGAGCCATATGAGAGAATAATACAGAATGTAGTCGGCAATTTTACAGATGGGCTTTATGATGACTACATGTATGCAAATACCGTTAATTATATAGGGGTTGTAGAAGAGTGGTACGGCACTGCTAAAAAAGGAGTATTCGAGTCATGGGAGGATATAGGCCGCCGCGGCGAATATTATGCATGGCAGAATAAGGATGATAACAGTGTATATATCGCAATTTACAGGGCTGATAATAAAAACCAGGGTATACGCGAGATGTTAGACTTAGATACAGGGAAGTAATAAGACTGGCTAAGAAAGGAGCATTGTCATAAAAATGAAGTGGATGATTGCATCTGATATTCATGGTTCAGAATATTATTGTAAACAATTACTTGAAGCATATGAAAAAGAAGAGGCTGGTCGTTTACTCCTGCTTGGGGATATACTTTATCATGGTCCAAGAAATGACCTGCCAAAAGACTATAACCCCAAGCAGGTAATCGAGATGTTAAATGCCCGCAAACAGGATGTCTTATGTGTGCGTGGAAACTGCGATACGGAAGTAGACCAAATGGTGCTGGAATTTCCTATTATGGCGGATTACTGCGTAATTACGGAAGGTAAACGGATGATTTATGCCACGCATGGCCATAATTACAACGAACAGAACCTGCCGCCGTTACATCATGGCGATATCCTGTTGCACGGTCACACCCATATCCCTAAGTGCACCGAACATGAGAACTACATTTATATGAATCCGGGCTCAGTGTCTATCCCTAAGGAGGATAGCTGGCGTGGATATATTATTTATGAAAAAGAAAAATTTGTGTGGAAGGACTTGGACGGACACGAAAAAATGCGCTATCTATAATCATTTCTCTTTTCTATATGTTAAAATTCTGCTATACTAATCTATATAAAATACCATTTTTTTACATAAGGAGAAGCCTATATGACATATCAGGACAGTGCACATAAAGCAGAAGAAAACAGAACCTCCGCATATACTCTTTTAATCGTAGGAATAATAGGCCTTGCAGCGGACATTCTTGTTTTTTCCGGAGTAATTCCGATATACCGGAACGCGGGTATAACCAGATATCTTGTCTGCGGGGTTATGGGTACACTGTTTGTACTTTTTATTATATTCGGAATTGTGTCTATGAAGAGCTTTAAGATATTGTCCATTAAGGCTGAATCGGAGAGCAATCTGGTGCGTGAAATGACTAAGTGGTGCGAAGAACATTTAAGTGCAGAGATGATTGACGAAGGCTTGTTTGAAACAGATGATATAACCGAGGAACAGAAATATTTTAAACGAACGGAAAAGATGAGAAATATTATTCAGGACAAATTTATGAATTTAGGGGAAGATTTTCTGGATCATTTCATTGATGATTATTATCAGAATCTGTTTTAGTTATGAAAATAACAATTATTTCAGTAGGAAAAATTAAGGAAAAATATTACCGCGATGCAATAAAAGAGTACGAAAAAAGACTCAGCCGCTACTGCAAATTAGAAATAATTGAAGTAGATGACGAGAAGACCCCGGATAAAGCAGGCGATGCGCTGGAAGAACAGATAAAATCCAAAGAAGCAGAACGCATATTAAAACATATAAAAGATGACGCTTATCTGATAACACTGGAAATTGCAGGCGAAATGCATAACTCAGAAGAACTTGCACATAAGATTGAAAAGCTTGGAACACAAGGCGTAAGCCATATTCAATTTGTAATTGGTGGCTCACTTGGTTTACATAACAATATATGCACCCGCGCTGATTTCCATCTCAGCTTTTCAAAAATGACTTTCCCTCACCAACTTATGAGAGTTATTTTGCTTGAGCAGATATATAGGAGCTATAGAATAATAAACAGAGAACCTTATCACAAATAATAAAACCATAATAGGAGACCCCACCATGAGAATGTACGACCTTATTATGAAAAAAAGAAGCGGCACCCCCCTCACCAACGAAGAAATCGACTTCATGATTTCCCATTACACCGCGGGCCAAATCCCCGACTACCAGATGTCCGCAATGATGATGGCCATTTTTTTTCAGGGAATGAACGAGAAAGAAACAGCCGCGCTTACAATGGCAATGGCGAGAAGCGGCGATATGCTTGATTTGTCTGCTATTGACGGAATTAAGGTAGATAAGCACTCAACCGGCGGTGTAGGAGACAAAACTTCTATTGCACTTACCCCTATGGTGGCCGCATGCGGAATTAAGATAGCCAAAATGAGCGGCAGAGGCTTAGGACACACTGGCGGAACCATAGATAAACTTGAAAGTTTTAAGGGCTTTTCCACAGGAATTACCTCAGAACATTTTATTTCACAGGTAAATAATATCGGAATTGCGATAATGGGTCAGACCCTTGATATTGCGCCTGCGGATAAGAAGCTGTATGCGCTTAGGGATGTGACGGCAACCGTAGATAATATGTCCTTAATTGCAAGCTCCATTATGAGTAAGAAGCTTGCCTCCGGAGCCGACGCTATTGTACTTGACGTAAAAACAGGCAGCGGCGCATTTATGAAGAAGGAAGAGGACGCGTTTGCGCTTGCAAAGGAAATGACTGCGCTTGGTAAACACGCCGGAAGAAATACAATCGCAATCGTATCCGACATGGACCAGCCACTTGGCTTTGCAGTGGGCAACGCCTTAGAGGTAAAAGAAGCCATTGAAACCCTGCAGGGAAAAGGCCCGGATGATTTTACGCAGTTATGTATGACCTTGGGCGCCCATATGATAGTGGCCGGCGGCAAGGCTGAGGATGAAGAAGAAGCGCGGGCTATGCTTAAGAAAGTTATAGAGGATGGAAGTGCGCTTAAGAAACTGGCTGAATTTGTAGAGGCACAGGGCGGGGATGCGGCTGCGGTTTATGATACTTCGCTTTTACCCAAAGCCTCTATAATAGAAGAAATAATATCGGAAGAGGAAGGTTATGTAAACCGAATCATTTGCGATGAAATCGGAATATGTTCACTTATTCTTGGCGGAGGCAGGGAGACTAAAGAAAGTGAAATAGATTTGTCGGTAGGACTTATTTTACATAAAAAGGTAGGAGACTACGTTAAATCCGGCGAATCGCTTGCCACCATCCATGCCAATGATAAAGATAAGTTAGAGACTGCAAAAGCACGCTTTTTAAGTGCATATTCGATTGGAAAGGAGCCTGTTACACCGTCAAAATTGATTAAAGGAACTATTTCCTGTTATTAATTTCACGTATTTGTCATATAGTTTAATATGAGAAAAAATGCGAGATTGTCTTTATCCAGACAAAAGGAAATAATTGTAGAGTCTTTAAAGCTGCCCAAGGATTCCATGCTTGGCGCCTCCATAGTTTCCGTAACGGGAAATAAAGAAGCCTTTATCGAAAACTATAAGGGTATTTTGGAATACACTAAAGATTCCATTGTACTGCAGGGAAAAAACTGCCGTATCTGTTTTCAGGGCAAACAGCTTTCCATAGACTATTATACCAATGAAGATATGAAAATAAGCGGCATTATAGAGGCTGTCCGCTATCTCTAGATTTATAAAATTGGAAAGGCATGACAATTTATGCTTCATTGGATTCAATATATTAAAGGATATGTTTCCATTAAGGTGTGGGGCTATTCTACGGAAAGATTTTTAAATTTATGCGGAAATCATGACATTCTGGTCTGGGATATAGAGAATCATGGCGATTATTATACGATGAAAGTAAGTGTTAAAGGCTTTTTTTCGCTTAAGACACTTCTTAAAAAAACCGGAACCAGGGCGTCTGTATTAGAAAGATATGGACTGCCTTTTTTTGTACCCAGAATAAAAAGACGTAAAATTTTCGTAATAGGATTAGTAGTCTGTCTGCTGTTTTGGATGCTTACAACGCGCTTTATCTGGGATATTAAAATTACAGGGAACTATTCGCTGACAGAAGATATTCTTATGGATTACCTGAATAACCAAAACGTGCATACGGCAATGAAAAAATCGGATTTGCAGATTGAAGAATTGGAAAGAAATCTGCGGGAAGAATATGATATAATCACATGGGCATCCTTAAAAGTGGATGGAACTACTTTAATAATACAGATTCGTGAAAACGAGATGCCAGAATATGACACTGCTGTTGGAAATGAGCAGGATTCCGTACTTCCGGATGATGATATGCGCTCCGGTAAGGATATTGTAGCTGCTAAAGACGGAACGATTGTTTATATGATTACAAGAAAGGGAGTTCCGCAGGTTGCGCTCGGAGACAGTGTCGAAAAAGGCCAGCTTCTTGTGAGCGGAGCCGTACCTGTATATAATGAAGATACAACGGTGAGACGATATCAGTATTATGAAGCCGATGCGGATATTATGCTTTCTTATGACAAGTCAATTAAGGTAGAGAAGGAAACTGCCTATGAGGATAAGGTGTATTCCGGAAATGAGAAGAAGATTCTGCTTCTTGGAATTAAAGACAGGGAATGGAATCTTTCATTCGGAAAAATTAAGTATGAGGACTATGACGTCTCAGGGGAAAAGAAACAGGTACAGTTATTGGACCACCTTTTTCTGCCCGCATACTATGGGATGAAGTATGCCAAAGAGTATACTTTGGTGGAGAAAAAGCATACGGAAGAAGAGATGCAGCAGATTATGGAAGAGGAATGGAGTAAAATATTACAGACTTTAGAGGAAAAAGGGGTAGAAATAACGGAAAAAAATGGTACAATAAGAAAGAATGAGGATAAATGGGTATTGAATGTCAGGATGAATCTGGTTGAACCGGCAGTTAAGAAAGTAAGCAGTACAACCCAACAAATACCCATTACGGAAAGTGAAGAGGAAACGGAATTATCGAATGAATGAATTTACGATCAGAATGGATGTTCCAATGGAGCATATGAAAAATCTTTTTGGAGCATATGATGCTTATATTAAAAAGATTGAAAAAGATTTTCATGTGATTATAATTAATAGAGACGGCGCGGTAAAAATAAGCGGCGATAAGGAAGATGTAGAGAAGGCGGCAAGAACCGTTGAGGAGCTTGTAACCTTATCAAAAAGAGGGAATGTTTTGCAGGAGCAGAATATTGATTACGCAATAGAAATGGAAAAAGAGAGTAAGGGAGACGTCCTGCTTACAATAGACGGGGACTGCATATGTCATACAATTAACGGAAAACCGATAAAACCTAAAACATTAGGACAGAAACAATATGTGGACGCCATACGAAACAATATGATTGTGTTCGGAATCGGTCCCGCCGGAACAGGCAAGACCTATCTTGCAATGGCAATGGCGATTACCGCTTTTAAAAGTAACGAAGTGAGCAGGATAATACTCACGAGACCGGCAATAGAAGCGGGAGAGAAGCTGGGTTTTTTACCGGGAGATTTACAGAGTAAGGTAGACCCGTATCTACGGCCCTTGTACGATGCCCTTTATCAGATTATGGGGGCGGAGAGCTTTGCAAAGAATATGGAAAAAGGGCTTATTGAGGTTGCGCCGCTTGCATACATGCGCGGACGGACTTTGGACAATGCCTATATTATTCTTGACGAAGCGCAGAATACGACGCCGGCGCAGATGAAAATGTTTCTTACAAGAATAGGTTTTGGCTCCAAAGTGATAATTACGGGCGACGCCTCGCAAAAAGACCTTGCACCGGATGCCAAGTCAGGGCTTGACGTTGCGATGAAGGTACTGTCTAAGATTGAAGATATAGCGTTTTGTAACCTCACAAGTAAGGACGTTGTAAGACATCCGCTTGTACAAAAAATTGTCAAAGCATATGAAACATATGAGACAAGGGAAAAAACTTACGATAAAAAACGTAGAAACAGGCGCTGAATGAGAATGGAAGAATGATTATGGAAGAAAATATTAATGTACAAACAACAAAGCAGAAAATAGTCCGGATGGCGCAGTTTATACTTTTATTTTGCATTTCCGGTGTGATTGCAGGTCTTGGAAGCTCTTTTTACGGTTGTAAAAGCGGCGCTGTCATCTGCAATACTATAATAGTTCTGCTTGGCACAGGCGTAGTAATTTTTGCACTTGTGGCAAGTGAACTTTATGACCTTTATTTTTATAAAAATAAAGGCAGATATGGTAAATTCATTTTATTCTATTTAGGCGGACTTATCCTGGCACTGTTATTTCCGCTTATTCCGGTTGGAGGCTGGCCGTTTTTGGTTATTTTCGTGCTTCTCAGCCTGTTTAGCAACAGTATCTGTGGTCTAATTGCGGGAAGCGTGTGCCTTATGCTGTCTATAATGCTTGAAAACGGCGGCGGCTATCAGGAATTTTTCTTATATTTTCTCAGTGGTTTAGTAGGAATTATGGTGTTTAGCAGACTTAATACGGAGTTTAAAGTCGGACTGCCGATTTTTATTTCGCTTGTCTGTCTTACGGTCTGTTTACTTGCGGGTACAGTCCTTAATGCAAACGGGAATGTTACAATATCGCATTTTACCGTGATTGGTATTAACATTATGATAAGCCTTGTACTGCTGCTTATTATTTTAAAAGTGTTCAGCAATACCATGATTCATAAATACAGTGAAAAATACATGGAAATTAACGACCCCGAGTGTCCCTTGCTTGTACAGTTAAAGGAATTGTCTAAGGATGAATATTATCATGCAGTGCATACCGCAAATCTCGGAGATAAAATTGCAAAGAAACTGGG
>CAMWKB010000025.1 GCA_947174705.1 uncultured Lachnospiraceae bacterium | reverse complement strand
AGAGATATTAGAAGTAGAATAGTACAAAATTCAGTTTGGTTAAGGGAAGCATCCCGGTGCCAAAACGGTGTCAAGAAATCATGCAAATAAAAATAGACCATATAAATCAACGAAAATACGCAGATTTTAGCCATAAAAGTATGGAAAATACGTTGAAAAAAGCTAGATTTTATGGGGCTTTCCGAGAAAACGGAAAGCCCTTTTTTAGTCTCATTCAACCCAAATAAACCGCCCAAGCCGGCTCTTTTATTGTCAGGTGTTCAATCCCATATTTTGTTTCTTTAACAATATTTCCACATTCGTCGGTGTATATGATTGTAGTATATTTCGATGAATTAGTTCCGTATGGAATGTACATCCATTTAATCTTTTTTGCCTTTTCTATCTTTAATTCATTTTGGGTACTCGTTATATTTTCAGGCTCATATATTATCAGACGTTCCCGTTGATCAAATCTGATTTCAAGTATCTCGCCGTCGTAGTTTGTATTTACAATTTTATGGAAATTATCATAAGGTCTGCCAAACCAGTCACCATAAAAGCAAAGAGCGCCACTTCTGGTTAAAATTTGGAGGTTTTTGTTTGGGTGAAAAATTTTCAGGCGTTTTCTTAACACTTCTTCAGCTTCTGATAAGGCTTCTAAATAAGTTTTTTTGAGCTTTATTTTTTTATTATTCATATTTAGGTAATACTTTGCTGCATTAGATTCGACAATGCCGACTATTTCTTCCCCCAAATATATCTGACATGGTGTAACCGGTCCGAATCCATATTCACATTCAAGATAAATGCTCCTTTTACAGCATGGACATATTACGCTATAATTTGCCTGGATTTCAACAGAGAATTTAGTGTCGCAGTATATGCATTCTAAATCTTTTAACATTGTATTCCTTTCTGATTAGGCGTGAACCTCTTTCAATTTTTTCCGGCGCCTATAATGAATTTTTATTTTCATGTTATTATCATACTATATATGTGAAAACCGTACAACAATGATATGTAAATAAGTGTCGTAAAATTATATATTAAATTTACGATATCCCGTTAGTTATTTTTGTGGCAAAATATACCGGGTTATGATAAAATTTATTTTAGATTATTACTCTAAATTTTAGAACAGAAATAAAAATATTCTTGTTTTTTCAGTTTATGACAATAGCGAACAAGAAAGCCGAATTATTTTTATTAACGGAGGATACATAATGCAAGCTGAACCTAATGATTGGAGACCATATGGTAAAATAATTTATCAGAAACAAAATTTCATAGTGAAACAGGTAGCTATGCTGCCTGAGAAGGCGGCTGAGTATGACAGTGCGCCTGATTATACCTGCTGTCCTATTCAATCCTGGCAGCATACGGATTTACATAAGTTATTTGACGACTGGCGTAAACAGTTTGCCAAAGCGCCGGGGAATGGTATCTGTAAACGTATACCATGTATTTGCTATCCGGATGCTATGGCCTTTAGGGCAGCTTATTTAGCAGGTCTTAAACATAGTACATTTATGAAAGCTATGGATGAAAACTTAAGCAACGGCTGGGAAAAGGCCAGACTCATTGCACATGATGTAATAACGAAAGCAACGAAATCAAAGGATATGAAGGAGATTTGCAGGGCTGTAGGTTATCCGCCGTTTATAATAGCTGCACTTGGTAAAGCACTTCTCAAGTTTGGAGATGGAGATGCAATACCGCTTGTAGCGAAGTTTTATCAGGACCTGATTACGGGTATTCTCTATGTGCCTGTAGAGGATCTTTCTGAGCTGGCTTTTAAGATATCTGATAAAACATGGGAAGTAATTGATTCAACTGAATTTAATGACTAGATATCCATATTACAATACTTTTGCATAAAGCAGATAAGGGGGAACGCCCGGATGAACTTTTTAGAGGAACGGATACAAAAAGACGGTATCGTAAAAGAAGGAAATGTTCTTAAAGTTGATGCCTTTTTAAACCACCAGATGGATATCAGGCTTTTTAAGCAGATGGGAGAAGAGTGGAAAAGGCGGTTTGAGGGTACATATATCAATAAAATATTGACGATAGAGGCATCGGGAATCGGAATAGCGTGCGTCGTTTCCGAATACTTTGATGTGCCTGTCGTTTTTGCAAAAAAGTCCAAAAGTATTAATATTGATGGAGGCATGTATGTGGCGGAAGTAGAATCTTTTACCCACAAATGCAAAAATCAGGTGATTGTTTCTAAGAAATTTCTGGGTCCAGATGACCATGTCTTAATAATTGATGACTTTTTGGCAAATGGTTGTGCTTTGCAGGGATTAATTTCCATTGTTTCCCAGGCAGGGGCAACCTTGGAGGGAATCGGAATTGCTATTGAGAAAGGATTCCAGTCAGGCGGACGTACGATCAGAAATCTTGGATATCATTTGGAGTCTCTTGCGATTGTAGACAGTATGGATGCAGAGACAGGCAGAATCGGTTTTAGAAATCAGGATTAAAATAGATAAGAGAGGCGCGATATACAAATGAAGAAAGATGCAAGTGTTGATAATATTTATAGTCTGGAGGGAAGGGTTCCTTTGGAAAAAGCAATTCCCTTTGGGCTGCAGCATATACTGGCTATGTTTGTGGCAAATATTGCTCCGATCATTATTGTGGCGGGAGCCTGCGGACTGGATTCTTCGCAAAGCGCTCAGCTGATACAAAGCGCCATGATCGTGGCGGGAATCGGAACTCTGATACAGTTGTTTCCGTTGTGGAAGATTGGCTCCGGCCTGCCTATTGTGATGGGAATCAGTTTTACGTTTGTTTCGGTTTTCTGCTTTATAGGGCCGACTTATGGGTATAATGCCATTATCGGCGCTGTGTTAGTCGGAGGTATTATTGAGGGAATCCTGGGATTATTTGCCAAGTATTGGACAAAGCTTATTACCCCGATTGTGGCGGCGAGTGTTGTTACGGCAATCGGATTTTCGCTGTTATCGGTTGGAGCTGCTTCTTTTGGCGGCGGAAGCGGGAGCGAGGGCTTTGGCTCTGCAGCTAACTGGATTCTTGGAACAATAACGCTTTTATGTTGTTTGCTTTTTAATATTTTTGCAAAATCGTATTGGAAACAGCTTTCTGTTCTCTTTGGGCTTGTTGTGGGCTACATTGTGGCTGTTTTCATGGGAGTAGTGGATTTCTCCGCACTGAAGTCTGCGTCTATTGTGGCGCTGCCTTCCATATTACCATTTAAACCGGAATTTAATATGAGCGCTATCATCGCGGTGGTTCTTATTTTTCTGGTGTCGGCTACGGAGACAATAGGGGATACTTCGGCGCTTGCCACTTCCGGACTTGACAGGGAAGCTTCGGTAAAAGAGGTTGCAGGTTCTCTTACATGTGATGGCTTTATAAGTGCATTATCATCACTTTTTGGCTGTCTGCCAATTACATCTTTCAGCCAGAATGTGGGGCTTGTAGCAATGACCAAAGTAGTCAACAGGTTCACCATTGCTACGGGTGCAGTAATCATGATAATTGCGGGAATTTTTCCGGGCTTTGGCACATTGTTGGCAACGCTTCCGGATGCGGTACTGGGCGGCTGTACTATTATGATGTTTGGAACCATTGTAGTAAGCGGTCTGAGAATGATCAGTAACTGCGGTTATACGCAGAGAAATGTAACGATAGTGGCATTGTCTATGAGTATGGGAATCGGTTTTACACAGGTACCGGAGATATTTGAGATTTTTCCGCAGATTGTCCAAAATGTCTTTGCAACAAATTGTGTTGCCGTAGTCTTCCTTGTGGCGGTCATTTTAAATCTGGTGCTGCCGGAGAATATGGAAAATAATGTAAAATCTGCTAAAGTGTAATTTCCTTTCTTTTTGGAAAAAATGAATTCCAAGAAAGGTTATAATATATCATGTTAAAAATTATTAAAATCGCTGTCGGGAGCGTCGCAGCTATTTTGCTTGCCGACGCTCTTGGTTTAAATTATAGTACATCTGCGGGAATTGTCACACTTTTAACAATACAGGATACTACCAAAGAAACCATTTCTATCTCATTAAAGAGGATTGGAGCGTTTCTGTTGGCAGCAGTCCTTGCATATGCTGTATTTAATCTTGCCGGATACCGGGTGCTTTCTTTCGGTATCTTTTTGTTTCTGTTTATTGCCTGCTGCCGTCCATTATGTCTTAGTAGCGCTGTCTCTACTAATGCTGTTCTTGTTACTCACTATTTGGCAAAAAAGGATATGTCGCTTCCCGTGATTGGAAATGAAGCCATGCTGTTATGTATCGGTGCGGGAATCGGCACGCTGCTTAATCTTTATATGCCGGGCAAGGTAAAGGAAATCCGTGAGATGCAGCGTATGTTAGAAGCGGATTTACGAAGTGTTCTCTTTCGCATGTCTGAATATATAAAAAGGGAAGATAAGTCAGATTATACTGGAGAGTGCTTTGATAAGCTGTCTTCCGATGTCTCTACGGGTAAAAAGCAGGCATTTGCCTATATGAATAATACGTTTTTTCAGGAGTCTGAATATTTTATTGCCTATATGAATATGAGGGAGCAGCAGTGCGGCGTCTTGCAAGAGATATATAAGAAAATCATCAGTATACGTAAAATTCCCCCTCAGGCAGAACAAATTTCGGTATTTATTCATGAAATAGGCGTTTCCTTTGGCGAGTATAATAATGCCATAGCTCTGCTTGAAGCACTTTCTGCGTTGCTTTCACAGATGAAGGATTCATCGCTGCCTGTCACGAGGGAAGAATTTGAGGAGCGCGCCATATTGTATTTGATTTTGATGGATTTGGAGCGTTTTCTTAAGTTAAAGAAGAATTTTGTGGATGCGCTTACTGAAGAACAGATTAGGAGATATTGGCAGCAGGATGAATCCTTATAACAATATAGGCTAAGATGTCAATTTTATGTAAATACGAATTTTAAGAGGCTTTCCTAATATTGGGGAAGCTCCTTTTTGTATAAAAATTTTTATTAAATGGGATTTTTTCCATATCTGCGCTGTCTAATATACAGATTGGGAAAGCAAATCTTTTTCAATTTGGGGATATATCCTAAATGAAACTGTGCGCACAGGAGGAACTGCTATATGCAGAACAAAGAAACAGAATATTTAGTCAGGAAAGCAAAAAGCCGGGATTCGGATGCTTTTGTACAATTGATGCAGTTTTATATGAAAGATATGTATAAGGTTGCTTTGGCGATTCTTATGAATGATGAAGATGCTGCGGATGCAATTCAGGACACAATACTTATCTGTTGGGAGAAAATACATAGTTTAAAGCAAATACAATATTTTCAAACATGGATGACAAGGATACTGATCAATAAGTGTTATGATATACGGAAAAGAAATAAACGGATTACCATTCTTGATGAGTATGATGAGCCAGCGTATGAAGATGATTATAACCTTGAATTCAAGGAGGCACTGTCAACACTTAGTGAGAAGTATCGCAGCATTATGACTCTTTTTTACAGTGAGGGCTACCATATTGATGAGATTGCAAAAATTTTGAAGATTCCTAAAAGTACGGTTCAGACGAGACTTAAAAGAGGAAGAGAGAAGCTTGCAAAAAATTATTATGGAGAGTATGGGAAGGAGTAATTATTATGGGAAAAATAGATAATAACATTTTTATAAGTGACGTCGAGGTGCCTGAAATTGTGCAAAAGAAGGCTGATGAGGCTTTTTCTAAGATCAGAATGGAGGGAATGGATGTTATGAGGAAAAAAAGATATAGTTTTATAAGTCCGGTGGCAGCAGCAATCTGCGTTTGTATACTGGCGGCAGGAAGTATGACGGTTGCAGCCGCGGTATATCATTATTGGAGCAGGGGAATGCAGGGCAATATTCAGGCGACTCCTAAGCAGCAGAGTGAACTAATAGACAATGGAATCACTACCATATTAAATGAGGATGTGGAAGACAACCTGATGGCAGTTACGTCAGGAAATGTAACAATAAAGCCTTTGGAAATAATTTCGGACGAACATTTTGCACATATTTCGTTTTCTGTAGAGGGATATTATATAGGTGAACAGATTGAACCAGGTTTTGAATACATATCGGTGTATACGGGAAAAGATAAAAATGATGAGAACGGATGGGTAGATATGTATGGCAGTTTCTATAACGGTATTGTAGCGGGAAGTGATGGAAGGCCCGTATATGATAATGGAGAAGCGTTGGAATATACGGAAGACGGAGCGACAATTGAGCATTTTAAGGCTCAGGATGGAACGTTGGAGTATGTGATGATGTTATGTGCTCCTGATATTGATGACAGTCTTCTTGGAAAGACGGTACATGTAGAGTTTGCAAATTTAGGAACTGTGTATAAGACAGAATATGAAAATGCAGTAGATGGGGAATGGGCTTTTGATATTGCAATACCGGAAAATAGTACGGCTGAGTTATGTAAACTTGATAAAGCGCTTGGAGATAGCGGCGCAATGGTCAGAACAGTGGAATTCTCGCCTATTTCGATTAAGATTGATTATGATTTTGAAGGCAGCAGCTATGAAGAGGAAATAATAGATGAGGACGGAAAAATTATAACATCCACTTCTTATACGGAACCGCCGAGATTTACCGGGGTACGCTTAAAGGACGGAACGCAGTTTCCATTTATCATTAATGGCGGTATGACGGGATATACGGATGAATCGCGCAAGGAATACTATTGCTTGATGTCTTTTGACAGGGTAATTGATATAGATCAGGTTGATGCTTTACTATTTCAAAAGCCTTCTCCGAGTGGAGGGGGAGAATTTATGGAAGATGATTTTTATGTTGTAGAATTTAATGTGGATTCGTGATAAGCATATGATATAATAAGCGTTAGCGAGAAGGATGAGCTTGCTCATACGGCGAGCAGCGAATGGCGATCATAAATCGCAGATTTATGATATAATAAGTTCAGATTAGGCAGCCTGAGAGAGGAGTATGTTTAAATATGGAAATTCAAACAAAACGATTATTACTTTGCCCATTAGGACTGAAATACCTGAACAGTACATTCGAGTATGCGAGAGATATGGAAAATACTAAGTATATGAAGTATTTGCCAAGCGATGCTATTGAAGAGACGGTTGAGTTTTTAACCGGAGTTGAAAAGGAGTGGCAAAAAAGTGCTCCCGAAGACTATGAATTCGCGATTTTGGCAGATGATATACATATCGGAGCTATATGCCTTTGTCTTAATAAGGATAGGAGCGAAGGAGAGCTAGGCTGGATAATTAATAAAAAGTACTGGCACAAGGGATATGCATTTGAAGCGGCGCAGGCACTTATAGAATACTTTGTTGAAGTTATGAAAATGAAACATTTTATAGCACACTGCGATAGTGAAAACACTGCTTCATACGGTCTGATGGAAAAACTGGGTATGCGCAGGGTAAGCTGCTACGGTGGAAGAAGGAATAAATCATCAAGTGAAGAGCGGATGGAATATATGTATGAGTTGATTGTGGAATAAGGGATATTAGATAATTGTAACGCCTGTTATTTTAATAATAGCAGGCGTTATTGTTTTGACTTCTGATTGATTTACTATGATTTCTGATTAGTTTAATGCATGTTCTTATTAATTGAATATTAATGCCGGTTAAATTAAAGTGGGTTTTATCTTGACAATAACAAACATCGGTTTATAATATACTTAGTAATACAAAGTATATAAGGAGCTTGTATGAATGATAAATATGAAAGACAAATGAAAAAGGGCGTTTTGGATATGCTTGTCCTAAAACTGCTTGAATCAGAGGCTAAGTATGGGTATCAGATTATTCAGGAAATGAGGGAAAAGAGCAAGGAAACCTTTTTGCTGAAAGACGGTACGCTCTATCCGATTCTCTATCGTCTGGAGGATGACGGCTTGGTGGTCAGCAGGTGGAGTGAGGCCGAGGGCAGGCAGATAGCGAGGAAATATTATGAAATAACTAATGAAGGGAAAACAGCATTAGGTGAAATTGAGACGGTTTGGAAACATATTTCTGACGGAATAACGGAGATTATGGAGGGGTGACTTATGACTGTAAATCAATATGTGAACGCTATTGCGAATAAAATTAAATGCAGCGGCGATAAGAAAAAAGAGATTAAGCAGCAACTGCTTACAGATATTACTTTGAGGATTGAACAGGGGGAAAAGCCTGAGGACGTAATGGCTCAAATGGGTAGCATAAAGGAAATTGCAGACAGCTTTAACGAAAATATTTCCGATAGCGAGCAAAAGCGGTATTCAAGAAACAAAGCGCTTAAAATTGTAATTCCGTGTGTGACGGCTTTTGTTTTACTGTTATGCCTTGGCTATTGGTTTATTCCTAAAAGCTATGATATAGGGAAAAGTGAATATTTTAATGCAGCAGATGTGGAGGCTGCGATGAAGGAGACTGTAGAATTGTTAGATGCAGGTGAGTATGATATGTTGCAGGAAAATGCTATCGCACAGATGAAATCTTTTTTGAATGCCGAAGCTATCGAAAAGGGAAAGTCGCCGATATCAGACGATTGGGGTGAACGTGAAAAGTTTGGAGCGGTTTACATGGCAGAGTTGGTGCAGTGCGGTTCTCACTTTGCGGTAGGAGAGATTATGGTCAGTTATGAGAATGTTGTTGTTACTTACAGGCTTACATATGATAAGGAAATGAGACTGGCAGGAATTTATATGAGATAGTGAAGAGTGAGGGGAATTATGCCCCTCACCTTTTGATTACGCTGATATTCGATTTTTACACCCTGAAATCCTTCCGTGGATGTTTGGTCGTCAGGATATCACGTTGCTTGGCCATAGCAACATGTGTATATATCTCCGTGACATTAATCGAACTATGCCCAAGCATTTCCTGTATGTATCTGATATCAACATCCGCTTCGAGAAGACTGGTGGCAAAGGTATGGCGGAACATATGCGGCGTAATATGTAATTCTATTGCAGCGAGGGAAGTATATTTGTTTATCATTCTGCGGATTGCCTGGTCAGATAGCGGATTTCCGCTTTGATTTACAAAAAAGTAGCGGCACTCTTGAATCTGCATATCAAATGTTTTTCTATATTCCGTCAAAATATTAACGACATCATCGTTACCAATCTGTATTCTGCGCTCCTTAGAACCTTTTCCGTGAATTAAAATAGTTCCTTCATATAAATTTATGTCATTAACCTGCAGTGAGCACAGTTCCGAGATTCTCATTCCGGTTGAAAAAAGCATTTCTATGACCGCCGCATCCCTTAAGGCATTTTTTTGCTGGTAATCCGTTACGGAATTCTGCCGCTGCCTATATATGGTACATAAAAAGTTCTCAACTATGTGAAGCGGTATGGTTTTGGGTAAAGTAACCGGTTCCCGGAATTTTATTTGGATTTTGTTAAAAGGATTTCGCTCAATTACTTCCCGGTATTCAAGGTAGTGAAAAAAAGCCTTTACAGAAGCAATCTTTCTTTTTACGGTTTTAGGCTTATACCTTTGGTGCAGGCTTGCAATGAAGTGTTCTAATATATCAGGTGTAATATCTAAGACGTTTTTGACCGGAATTTCGTTTATAAACTGTGTCAAATCGATTCGATACGCCTTTAGGGTTTTAAAATCCAGTCTTTTTTGTGTCTTGCAGTATTCTAAATAGTTATTTTGCTGTGTTTGTAAAGTGTTCATGTTTTATAGTCTCCTTTTGATTTTAAAATTTAATAAACTAATGCGAAACTTTTTCCAATAACCAGAACTTAGGAAGTATAAACAAAAAACGAGGCGACCTTCGCTCCTGCGGTTCGAGGCGCGTTTTTTGTTTATACTTCCTAAGTTCGTGACCTTGGATAATACCTTCGCAATTACTTATCTATATTACAGACATATCGCATAAAAGCCAATAAGCAATATTTTGACTAAGAATATATTTAAAACGCTGGACTTTGCAATCCGTCATTTGCTACAATATTAATGTGTGGAGAGTAATTTTGTTGTTATACAATTAATCAGAGCTGCTGATATTAAAATGCAGAAGTAATATAATAGCGGTGAAAGATAAGATAATAGCAGTGAAAGACAATATCAGGGGGACAAATTATATGGAGCCAATAGAAATTTTAAAGCACTTTCAGATAGAAGAAAAAGAATACTCCGTCGAGCTGCATGGAAACGGTCATATCAACCATACTTATGCGGTAACTGTCGAGGGGCAAAATAAATACATCCTGCAAAAAATCAACACTGCCATATTCAAAAATACGCAGGCATTGATGGAAAATATTGTGCATGTTACCGATTATCTTAGGGAAAAGATTATAAATACGGGCGGAGACCCGAAGAGGGAGACACTCAGCATTGTCCGGACAAAAAATAACAATAGTTATTATACGGACGATGAAGGAAATAGCTGGAGAGTATATCTTTTTATTGAGAATGCCAAGACTTTTGACAGGGTAGAGAATGAAGAGGTTTTTTATCAGAGTGCAGTGGCATTTGGCAGATTTCAGGCATTGCTGGCGGATTATCCGGCGGAGAACCTGCATGAAACGATTCCGGATTTCCATAATACACCCAAGCGTTATCATGATTTTGAAAAAGCGGTAGAAGAGGACATTTTAAGTAGGGCACATGAGGTAGAAAAAGAGATTGAATTTATAAGGGCGCGCAAAGAAGAAATGTCCATCCTAAGCGATATGCAAAAACGAGGGGAGCTGCCTGTCAGGGTAACGCATAACGATACCAAGCTGAATAATATAATGATGGACAGCACTACCCACAAGGCTATATGTATAATTGACTTAGATACCGTTATGCCCGGATTGTCGGTGCATGATTTTGGGGACGCCATTCGTTTTGGTGCCAATACTGCGGCGGAGGATGAACCGGATATTAGTAAAGTTTCTCTTTCGTTACCGCTATATGAGTTATATGTAAAAGGCTTCTTAGAAGGCTGTGGCGGACAGCTTACAGATAAGGAGATTGAGATGCTTCCGATGGGAGCCAAGATGATGACATTGGAGTGTGGGATGCGTTTTTTGGCAGATTACCTTCAGGGCGATACCTATTATAAGATTAAGTATAAGCAGCATAATCTTGACCGTTGCCGGAGCCAGCTTGCACTGATTGCGGATATGGAGATAAAGTGGGAGCAGATGTGCAAGGCGGCTATTTTTTAGTTGGGGGGGGTAATTTGCGGCTGTCAGACTTTCTGGCATTTCCCGATTGTATGTCATATTCCAAGAGCTTCCATTCGTATTGTTCGGGATTTTTACGCCACTGCTGTGGTGAAATTCCCATGATACGCCGGAAGTTTCTGTTAAAAGTTGAGAGCGTGGAGAAACCTGCCCGTGCTGAAATAGCTGCCATTGATTCATTGGTGCGTTTGAGTTCATCGCAGGCACGGCGGATTCTCACCTGATTTATATATTTTACGGGACTCATTTTCATACAGTTTACAAATATTCTTCTAAAATGCGGCTCGCTGATATGGCACATTCCGGCGAGCTCTTCGATTTTAATCTGTCGTTCGGGAACCATACTGATGTAATCCAGAGCAGGGGAAATAATCGTGCTGTTTTCCATACGGGGCAGGTTAATATCATCTTTTTCATTTCTATTCCACTGCGCCAGACGGATAAGCAGCACCAGAGCAAGGGCATTTACCTCTTCCTGGTACAATTCTTTCTGTGTTCTCATTGTTTCAAGAATCTGCTGTATTAAAAGTGAGATTTGTTTTTGGTCTTCTGATTTTGCAAGATGGACTTTTTGGTTTACTCTGCGGATTAGTTTGTCCGCGAGCGGACGGTTGTCCTTATATGTATCGGTAAGAAGTCTGTCGGCATCAATGATTAAATATTCCCATGCGTTGGCAATTTCTTTGCCTATATTTGTTCCATGAGGGTAATTTTGGGGAATTATAGTGAACATATCGCCGCTGCACACAAATTCTTCATCACCCAGGGTTACAGAACAGTTCCCGCTATAGCAATAGCCTATTTCCATATGATTGTGAAAATGAAGAGAGTCTGTTTCAAGTGCGTCCTTATGCAGCCAGTCCTCTTTCAAAAGCGCAAGTACAGGACTGCCGGGGGGCACTTCATAATATCTGTATGTCATTTTTTGTTTTCTTTTTTTGTTCATGGACGATTTTCCCTTTGACACCATAATCTATATAGAAAATTGCAAAATTCATTTACAATATTCAAAACCTGGACAATAATTTAGATTACCTATACGTTGTAAATAAGTTGTATCAAATTATACATATTTTGCACAAGAAATTCAAGAATAAATTAGACACTTTTGCATTGTATATGATTGAATTTGCACATTATTTGATTGAATATGAAGACAATTAAGAAATGAAAAATGTTATAATTTCTAAATAGGCAAGGGAATTTTGGGTTAAAATATACAAAATGCACAATTCCTTGTCGAATAAAAAATAATAGGGAGGAAATATAAGAAATGAAGAAGAAAGTATTATCACTTCTGTTGGTTGGCGCAATGCTTGGCGCTACACTGACAGGTTGCGGCGGCTCAGGTACAACTGACAATTCAGCTTCAAATGCCCCTGCAACAGACAATGCACCGGCAGCAGACACATCTACGAATGCACCGGCAGATACAAGCGCTGACGCACCGGCAGGAGATCAGACCCTGACAGTATGGTGCTGGGACCCCGCATTCAACATGAATGCTATGTATGAAGCAGAGAAAGTATATCAGAAAGATCATCCTGATTTCTCACTTAATGTTATTGAGACACCTTGGGAGGATGTACAGACCAAGTTAACTACAGCAGCAACTTCAGGTGATTTAAGCACACTTCCGGATATCTTCTTAATGCAGGATAATGCATTCCAGAAGAATGTTATCAGTTTCCCGGACGCAGTTGTTGATTTAACAAACAGCGGTGTTGATTTTTCACAGTTTGCAGCAGGTAAAGTAGCTTATTCCGTAATCGATGGCAAGAATTATGGTGTTCCGTTTGATAACGGCGCTGTAATCGGATGCTACCGTACAGATTTACTGGAGCAGGCAGGTCTTACAATTGATGATTTTACAGATATCACATTTGACCAGTATGTTGAAAACGGTAAAAAAGTACTTGATGCAACAGGCAAACCTCTTCTTTCCATGCAGGCAGGTGAATGTGACCTTCTCATGATGATGATGCAGTCTGCAGGTTCTTCATTATTCAATGAAGACGGCTCAGCAAACATCGTTGGTAATGAAACATTGAAGACTGTAATGGAAACATATAAGCAGCTGAGGGATGCAGGCGTTCTGATCGAAGTAAACAGCTGGGATGAGTATGTAGGTTCTATCGTAAGCGGCGACGTAGCTGGTACAATTAACGGATGCTGGATCATGGCTTCTATTCAGACAGCAGAAGATCAGAAAGGTAACTGGGCAGTTACAAATATGCCTAGCCTTGTAGGCGTAGCTGGAGCAACCAACTACTCTAACAACGGTGGTTCTTCATGGGCTGTAAGCGCTAATTGCCAGAATACCGAGCTTGCATTTGATTTCCTTGCAAGTACATTCGCAGGAAGCACAGAGCTGTATGATAACATCCTTTCCAGCGGCGCTCTTGCAACATGGGCTCCGGCAGGTGATTCAGATGCTTATTCAGTACCGAATGATTTCTTCGGCGGAGATGCAGTATCAGCTAAAATCGTTGAATATTCAACCAAAGTACCTTCTAATATCACAGGTGTATACTATTATGAAGGACGTGATGCTGTTGCAACAGCAATTACAAACTATATTAACGGAGCTGACCTTGAAACAGAAATGCAGGGAGCAGCAGATACCGTAAACTTCAATATGCAATAAAAAGGTGAAAAATAAATTTTTCACAGACGAACTTGTTCGTCTTGCGAGTCATTGCGCTACGCACAAACATCGCGTGGTTATAAACATAAGGGGAATAGTTTTATTGGCTGTTCCCCTTTTATCTTACAGGGGTTTATTTATAAAAGCAGAAGGAGGGGGTATTTTTGAGTAATTCATCAAAAAAACTTACTTTGGATAAAAAGCAAAATCTGACAGGCTGGATATTTCTTGCACCGGGCGCGCTGCTGATTTTCTTTATGAGCTTTGTGCCTATGTTCAGAGCTTTGATATTATCTTTTAAATCCGGCACAGGTGCGGCACTTAACTGGTGCGGAATATCTAATTATACCAGAATGTTCCAGGATTCGGTATTTATCCAATCCATTAAAAATACATTCTTTTATCTGATTATACAGGTGCCTCTCATGTTGATTTTCGCATTGATTCTGGCATCTATACTGAATAACAAGGATCTTCGTTTTAAGGGTCTTTTCCGTACAATGATTTTCTTACCATGTGCAACCTCATTGGTAGCATATGCAGTTATTTTCAGATCATTGTTTGCCAATAATGGTATTATCAATCTCATATTAGTGAAACTCGGTATATTGTCCCAGCCATATGCTTTCCTGACAAATACATGGAGCGCAAGAATAGTTATAATTATCGCGCTGTTATGGCGCTGGACCGGATATAATATGGTATTTTATTTATCAGCGCTTCAGAATATTGAGTATTCTGTCTATGAGGCAGCTAAGATTGATGGGGCATCACCTATCCAGACATTCTTCAAAATTACGGTGCCGTTACTTAAGCCTACGATTTTGTTGACGGCTATTATGTCAACCAATGGTACACTGCAGTTGTTTGATGAGTCTGTGAACTTAACCGATGGCGGTCCGGCCAATGCTTCGATTACAATGTCACATTATATATATAATATATCGTTTAAATATGTTCCAAAATTCGGATATGCAGCAGCAATGTCATTCTTGATTTTGATTCTGGTAGCTATTTTGGCATTCCTGCAGATGAAAGTAGGTGATAAACGTGACTAAAGGTAAAAAATTTTTAATGTATTTATTTTTGATCATTGTGTCCTTTATATCCGTTTTTCCGTTATATTGGATGATTTCCGCATCAACAAATAAAAGCGCGGAAGTTATAAGCGGACGTTTGATTCCGGGAACTTATTTCATAGAGAACTTTAAGAATCTGATGGCCTCTCAGAATATCAGCAGAGCATTAGGAAATTCCTTTAAGTATGCAATTATTCTGACACTTATTTCACTTGTGGTCAGCTCTCTTGCCGGATACGGTTTTGAAATTTTTCATGACAAAGCAAAAGATATGGTAATGAGCATTATTTTGCTGGCTATGATGGTTCCTTTCGTAGCGACTATGATTCCTCTCTTCCAGATGTTTTCCAAGGCAGGCTGGCTGAATACTACGATTGGATTTATACTTCCGACGATTTCAACGCCGTTTTTGATTATGATGTTCAGGCAGAGCGCGAGGTCATTCCCGCACGATATTATGGAAGCGGCAAGAATTGACGGCTTGTCCGAAATACGTATCTTCTTCCAGATGTTTATTCCGACAATGCGTTCTACATATGCGGCAGCAATGACAATTACGTTTATGAATGCATGGAATAGCTATTTGTGGCCGAAGGTTATAATGACAGATGCTAACAGCCAGACAATGCCGATGGTAGTTGCCAATCTGACACAGGGCTATGTTACTGATTATGGTATGCTTATGTTAGCGGTACTTATTTGTACACTGCCTACCGCAATTGTATTCTTCTGTTTACAGAATGCGTTCGCAGAAGGTATTACAGGTGCAGTGAAGTAGAAATTAAATTATATAACATGCGTTATGGTAATTTGGGCTTTAGGTAATTGAGGCCGGAATCTGGTAGAAATGCCGGGTTCCGGTTTTTTTATAGAAAAGTTATAAATATTGGATACTAAAGATGTGCAAGGCGATAAAAAATGTGATATAATGAGCGTTAGCGAGAAGGATGAGCGCAGTAAGCGCGAGTTTGCGAGTTTTTATGGATTGCATCAGGGAGGAAGTACCATGAAGAAGATTGAATGGAATGAATCATATAGTATGGGGGTTGACTTCATTGACAAAGAACATAAAGCGCTTTTTTCAACTATGAATAAACTTTTGAAGATTAGTGAAGATGAAAATAAGAGCGAATGGGTATGTCAGGAAGGTGTAAAATTTCTAAAAAATCATTCCATAGAGCATTTTGAACACGAAGAAGAGTATATGCGTTCAATTGATTATGAAGAATATGAGGTACATAAGCGTCTGCATGATAATTTCAGGGAGAAGACGCTGCCTGCGTTAGAGCGGGAAATGGCAGAAATGAAATATTCTGTAGAGTCCGTCCGGCATTTTCTCGGGGTTTGCATCGGCTGGGTAATTTCCCATACTTTGACGGAAGATTTGGCGATTATGGGAAAATCGAACAGTAAGTGGCTCGATATTCCGCATGAAGGCGAACAATCGGCAATGGAACAGACAATTGTTGAGATTATTAAGGATATTTTTCATCTGAAGGCTAAAATGATCAGTGATCAGTATATCGGACAGGATTTTGGGAAGGTTGTGTGCTGCCGTTTCGTTTATAAAGGAAAAGAGAAAAATAAGTGGGAGGTTATTCTTGTCTATGAAGAGCAGCTTCTGCTTAAAATAATGAGCGGTATACTTAATATGGAGTATCCCAGAATAGATGATATGGCAATAAATATCAGCCGTTATATTTCGCGACAGTTTATAGAACGTGTCAGAGAGAGCTTTCCGGGATTGGAATTATTTGAGTTAGAGAAAGAGAGCCTGTTGACCCATGAGCAGCTCGTTGCCTCCTTTGAGCGCGATCATCCTTCATGCAGTCTGCTGTTTGATTCCGGAGCAGGATATTTTGCATTTTGTGTAAGAAGTGCTGATTCTCTTCGTGGTAAAATCGGAGATTCTATTAACCATCAAAATGCAATGGATAGGGTAAAACAATATTTAGAGGACGAAAAGAAAGAATGGGCAGAACAGAAGAAGAGAATCCTTGTGGTGGATGATTCGGATTTTATGCGTCAAAGCATGGTCAGATTATTGCAGGATGATTATAACGTAGTAGATGCTGCCTCCAGTGTGGCTGCCCTTAAGAGTATAGTTATAAACAGACCGGATTTGATTCTGCTTGATTATGAAATGCCCGTATGTGACGGAAGGCAGACGCTGGAAATGATTCGTTCAGAGGAAACAATTGCAAACATTCCGGTTATTTTTCTCACCGGAAGAGGCGATAGGGAAAGCGTACAAAAGGTTATGGCATTAAAACCCGAGGGATATCTGCTTAAAACTATGTCTGAAGAAGCTATTAAAAGTGTGATTGATGAGTTCTTTGCAAAACGAAAGCAGGCTGAAAAATAAAAAATAGATAGCCCGCGCTGCGAGCTTTCTCATGAATTAAAGGGTACGTCAGAAATTTGACGTACCCTTTTAATAATGAACGTTATTTAATGTCTCTGTTTTTAAAACTGATAAAATTATAGCTTTCCATAATCTGCATATATTTAACCACTCGCGGATACAAAGGCTCAACCTCATCTCCGAATTCTGCTTTCTGGAGGTCTGCAAGTTCCATAACTGTTTTATTGCCGTCAATCAGAGGCCATAAGAAACTTCCGTATTTTTCCATATGAACTTTGGTATATTTCGGCCTTTTAAAAAGCTTCTGTGCGATACGGTTGAATATACCCGTATTCTCCACTTCCAGAGTGATGATTCCGTCTTCGTCCTTACTCCATTTAAGTTCGGATGCCAGCTCAGGAATCAGATCAAGGTAATTTTTTTGCTGTTTTTTCTTCTTTTTCATCAGTTCTTACTCTTTTTCCACATAGAAAACTTCAAAAGACATAAGATCATTACAATCATCAGCACAAGACCGCCGATATTGCCAAGGTTTAGGGAACCGGACAGATCCATGTTAATTCCTCCGACTGCAAGAAGCGCAAGCAGTATACCTACCAGACCTTCTCCTGCGATCATACCTGCACAGTACAATGTACCGTCTGTAGATTGACGTTCTTTCGTCTTATCATCAACTTTCTTTCTGGCATCCATAAGCATACGTACAACGCCGCCGACCATAATGCTGGCATTTAAGTGAATCGGCAGATAAAGACCGATTGCAAAAGGCATAACCGGAACCTGTAAGATTTCCAGTCCAAGTGCCAGAAATACGCCGATAAATACGAGGTTCCATGGAAGGTCTCCGCCCATGATACCCTCTACGATCATTTTCATCAATGTCGCCTGAGGAGCCGGAACTTCTGCGCCGCCGTAGCCCCATGCTTCGTTCAACAGATACAGTACGCCGCCAATGGCAAGACCGGAAGCAACTACACCTAATAATTCACCAATCTGCTGTTTCTTAGGCGTTGCACCAAGCAAGAATCCAGTCTTTAAATCCTGTGAAGTATCACCTGCCATAGCTGCAACGATACAGATAACAGAACCGATGGCAATAGCGCCTATCATACCTGTGATTCCGCTGTCGCCGCTTAACTTGATGGTAATAGTTGCGGCCAAAAGCGTTGCGATTGCCATACCGGATACCGGATTGTTAGAGCTTCCGATTAAACCTACCATACGGGAGGATACGGTTGCAAAGAAGAATCCGAATACTACAATAAGCAGTGCGCCAAGTAAGTTAACCGGAATTGCCGGAACAAGCCAGATAATAATGATCATTGCCGCAATACCGCCTAAAACCATACTCATAGGCAGATCCTGAGCAGTTCTTGCACTGCTTGTATTTTTGCCGCCTTTCATGCCTTTGATCGCATCCCTGAAAGTGGTTATGATCAGCGGTAAAGATTTAATCAGGGAAATAATACCTCCCGTAGCGATAGCTCCTGCGCCGATATATCTCAGATATAAACTCCAGATTTGCGATGCACCGCCGCTCTCATAGAGCTGACCGATGGTCATACCTGCTTCCGCAGGATACATCCAGATATCCGCACCGAACAGACAGATTAACGGAATGAGCGCCATCCATCCAACCAGTGAACCTACAAACATATAAGATGAAATCTTTGGACCTACAATATAACCTACACCGAGAAGCGCCGGATAGACTTCCAGACCCAGCTCGCCCTTAAAAGATTTGAACTCTGCGGCAATATCTGCCGGAATGACCTTAATACCATCTACAATGAATTTAAAGATTGCGGCAAAGCCCATACCGCAGAATACTGTAGAAGCATTGGAACCGCCTTCTTCACCTGCGAGAAGTACATCAGCACAGGCTGTTCCTTCAGGATACAGAAGCGTTGCATGCTCTTTTACGATCAGAGCATTACGAAGCGGAATCATAAACAATACACCCAGTACACCGCCGCAAAGTGCGATCAATGTGATTTCTACAAGACTCGGCATATCGCACAAGCCCTCTTCCGCCCATAAGAACAGCGCAGGCATAGTGAAAATAGCACCTGCCGCCAGAGACTCACCGGCGGAACCGATTGTCTGAACCATGTTGCTCTCCAAAATGGAGTTTTTCTTCATAATAACACGGATTACACCCATGGAAATAACTGCCGCCGGAATTGACGCGGACACAGTCATACCTACACGCAGTCCAAGATACGCGTTAGCAGCGCCGAATACTATGGCAAGAATAACTCCCATGATGATCGATGTCACCGTAAATTCCGGAGTAATCTTCTCCGCGGGAATATACGGTTTGAATTCTTTAGTTTCGTTCATTTTTTCCCTCCTTCATAATTTTGTTATACATTTAAAATTATAATAGATTCGTGTAGTTTTCACAAGAAAAACGTATGCCTTTTTCGTTTGATCAGATATTCAGTAATTCGGCAATATCCGAAAAGTTGACGTACAAATCATTATAGATATTAACCTTGATTGTGGATTCAAAAGAATACTGGATGTTAAGTTTGTTTTCTTCAAAGTAATTGACCGATACAGTTTTTCGGCGTGGATCTACAATCCAATACTCACGGACTCCGGCGTGTTCGTAGTAGTAGAGCTTGCGAATATAATCATCTGCCGGGTTGCTGGGGGAAACAATCTCAATGATGAAGTCAGGCGCTCCGTTGCAACGTTTCCCATCCAGTTTATCTTTATCACATATGATCATAATATCAGGTTGTACAATCGTAAGAGGCGTATCGGACAGCTTTACATCAAATGGAGCATGGAAAACCCTACATGTTCCATTGCTGTTTCTGATATAGGAATTCAATATTGTTGTCAGCTCTGTGGAGATTGTCTGATGGTCCTGTGACGGGCTGGACATGTAATAAATCTGACCGTCAAAGACCTCTGCCCTGGTATCTTCCGGGAGAGCTTCATACTGTTCTAAAGTAGTTATTTGAGGCTGTGGTTGTAATGCTGGCATGATAACACTTCCTTTCTTAAGTTTATTTATAGCATAACGCAAGCAATATGTACATAACAAAAATGTTTGAATAAACAGAAAACTTTTTAAGATTGCCTGATAAAATACCATGCGCTATACTGGTAACTGTAAAATTAAAATGTTATATTAAAAATAATAGATAATAAGGAATGCGATATTTTATGATAAAAGTTATAGTATTTGATTTAGGCGGAACCCTTATGGAATATGTAGGAATGCCATATTCATGGGAGAAATATTATAATCAGGGATTTGAAGAAATTAACAAATATTATCAGTGTGGCGCCTCCGCGGCCTGCATAGACAAATCAATAGAAATATTAAAGTCATTTAATGCGAGGATTTGTTATAGAGAAGTAGAATATACACCGGAATATATTTTCAGCAAAGTGTTAGAGCATTGGCCTAATGGGCTTCCGATCCATGAATGTCCATATAAGTTTTTTCAAGGATTAGAATTGAAAGCAATGATATATCCTGATACAATTCCTGCATTGACAACCTTACGAGAAAAGGGATATAGAATTGCAGTGTTGACCGATTTGCCAACAGCAATGCCGGATGATTTATTTAAGAATGATATTAAGCCGCTGCTTCCTTATTTTGATTTATATGTTTCTTCTTTAAGCTGTGGATTCAGAAAACCAAACAGTAAGGGGCTGGAATTGATTGCAGAACATTATGGAATTTTAATGGAAGAACTGATTTTTATAGGTGATGAAGAAAAAGACAGGAAAACGGCATATAATGCAGGGTGTCAATTTGTTCGGATTGACAGGAAGCAAAAAGGTATAGGGGACATTTGTGATTTAACTGAAATAGGGAGGATAATAGAAGATGGAACTGCATGAGATTATTGCAATGCAAGATATTATTGAACTGTTAAAGAGAACAAAACCTTTCGTAGAAAACCGTAAACTGGCAGGTGATATTAAAGTAAAAGGTCCGGCGGACTACGTTACGAAAGTGGATACAGATATTCAAAATTTTTTGGCTGAGGAACTGGGCAGACTGGCTCCGGAGATTCAGTTTCTGGGTGAGGAGGAAGGACTGCATGAAATGAGTGGGGATATCTATTGGATTCTGGACCCTATAGACGGTACGACCAACCTCATCCATGACTATCAGCACAGCGTTGTATCATTGGGATTATATGATAAGGGAGAGATTACGCTGGGGGTTATATATGATCCTTATAGGGATGATGTTTATTATGCACAGAAAGGGAAGGGCAGTTTCCTGAATGGAAATCCTATTCATGTGTCTGGCGCTGCGGCTCTTGACGAAACCATTATTTCTATTGGTACATCGCCCTATGACAGAGAATTGGCGGAAGAAAATTTTAAACGCATTCAGAGAGTTTTTGACAAAAGTCAGGATATTCGCAGAACCGGTACGGCAGCGCTGGATTTGGCATATGTGGCATGTGGGCGCACAGGAGGATTTTTTGAACCACGTCTCAGTCCGTGGGATTTTGCCGCCGGAATGCTGTTGGTTACGGAAGCCGGAGGGCGGGTAACGAATTTTGCGGGAGAGCCGCTTAATCTTTTGAAAAGGGGCGCAGTCGTTGCTACGAATGGAAAGGTCCATGAGGAGTTGATGGGGATGTTGTAATTTTGGGCTTATTTGGGATAAAGATTTTGAAGCTGCGTTGTGTTCATATAAGTATTTAAACTTTAACAATATAATGTAGAAATAAGGAGAAAAAAGTGTTATAATTGGGAAAAAACAGAGGGAGGAATCATAATATGCCCATATTGAGTATCATTAAGAACAATACTATGGGAAATATGCTATGCTCAAAAGTACCTGCTGAAGATTTTAACATAGGTTCACAGCTTATCGTGGCAGAGTACGAAGAAGCATTGTTTATGAAAGATGGTATTATAGAAGAGGTCTTTCAGCCGGGTAAATATACTCTTACAACTGAGAACTATCCTTTTCTTACAAAACTGACATCAAGGCTTTTGACAGGCGGCGTCAGTGCATATAATTGTAAAGTTTACTATATTAATAAATCACATCATCTGGAATTAAAGTGGGGAACGGGAACCCCGGTACGTGTGATCGATCCTACGTGGGGTATTGAAGTACATGTGAAGGCGAGAGGCGCATATACAGCAGCCGTTAAGGATGGAAAGAAGTTTTTCCTGAAAATGGTCGGCGCCAATGTGGCAGCAAATGAGAATGATATTGTTAAAAACTTTCGTACCGCTTTTATACAGCATATTACGGATTCATTAGCAGAGTATCTGACAAGCCAGGAGCAGGAAGTGCTTGTTGTGTGCAACAGGAAAAAGGCATTGGCCGATGATATGCTGGTAACGCTCAATTCCATATTGGATGAATACGGTATGGAGCTCATTAATTTTTACATAGAAAGCATTGAAATTCCGGAAGATGACGAATGCATGCAGCGTATTCGTGAACTTCGTATTCTTCGTCAGGAAAAAATATTTGACCGTGAGCAGACTATGGCCGATGAGCGTGTTAAATTTAATATACGCAGAGAATCTGCGCAGACAGACAGATATGAGTCCGGACAGTGGGCTTCGGCGGATTATGAGCGTATGGCTATTCGTGACCAGGATGGTAATAACGGCTGGGCGAGACAGGAAGCAGCAGAGATTATGAAAACAACTGCCGGTAATGAAGGAATGGGCGGGGCATTTGCAAGCGCCGCTATGGGCATCGGAGTGGGTGCGCATATGGGTGGAATGATGAACCAGATGTATGACCAACAGGCAGGTGGCAGCGCCGCACCTAAAACGATATGTCCTAAGTGTAATGCAGTAGTCGCGCCGGGCATGAAATTCTGCGGTTCCTGCGGTTCTCCTATAGAAGTGGCTAAACCAAAATGTCCTGAGTGCGGAGCGGAACTCATGCCGGGGATGAAGTTCTGTGGTAACTGTGGAAAACCGATAGCACCGCAAAAGAGGATATGTCCCACTTGTGGAAAAGAGGTGCCGGAAGGTATGAAATTCTGCGGCGATTGCGGGACAAAAATAGATACAGAGAACTGAGAATGTACGTAAAGCTAATGAATAGGAGGAACCCAAGATGAGCAGGAAAATTTTAAAACTGCTAATTGCCATTGTCATACTTTTGGTTGCCAATATAGGAATTTTTACCTTTGTCAAAGATTTTATGATAGTGTTCTGGATTAGCTATGTATTTGCTATGATAGCATGTGTAATCAGTATTTATGTGGAGGTATTTTCAGTAGTAAAAGAAAAACTGATATTTAGATATTCGATTTCAGCGGTTACATATTTATACCTTGTGGTTGCGGTTGCGGCTGCGTATATATCTGCACATGTTTTAATTTTATTTCCGCTGACTGCCTTTATGCTTCAGCTCGCTATTTTGGCAGCATACATAGTATGTCTGCTTGCAGTTCTTATTAACAATTCGGCTATTAAGGAACAGCAGCAGGCGAGAGGCAGGGATATAGCTAATTTTGAATACATCAAAAATTTGATGAACACGGTTATATCTAAGGTGCCATACGGAGACCCGGATAGAAAAATCTTACAGCATGCGGGTGACGCAATATCAAGCGGACAGGTAAGAAGCAGTGAAGCGACATATGAGTTGGAACAGCAGATGATTTCACATATAGAAAACCTTGATAAAGCGGTATCTGAAAATGACCGTTCAAGAATATCAGAGTTTTGTAAACAGATTGAAGCAGCAGCTGAGGAGCGCAAACGGATACTTAGCGGGCGCGCCAGATTTTAGGAAGGAGATTTTATTATGAATAAAAATATACCGTGGTATTACTCAACAGTGGCAATTGTGCTTGCATTTTTGTTTTTTTGGCCGTTAGGGATAGTGCTTCTGATTTTAAGAAACAGCAGTAATAAACAGTCTGTATTCTTAGGAAGTACTGATAAAAAGAAATATATTATTGCCGGAGTTGTTCTTATCCTGATTGGAATTTCTATGTTTTCATCCAAGAGTTTCTTTATGGGATTCTTTATGATAATCGGTGGTATTGCCCTGATTATTTATGCAGAAAAATTAAAGAGAAAGGCATTAAGAAACCGGCAGTACATTGACCTTATTGTCAATCAGGGACAGACAAGCCTTGACAGCATAGCTAATATGTGTAACATTAATTATGATTTGGTTGTAAAAGAACTCAGGTCTTTGACTTCACTGGGCGTATTAAAGAATGCAGTCATAGATGAGAATTATCGTACGATTACAATACAAAATCCGCCTGCTCAGGCGCTGCCTCAAAATTGGGCAGGAGTGACTCCGGACAATACAGACAGTATTTCAGGAACAGTAAGCCAATCTACGGAAGAGGTTATGTGTGTATGTCCGGGATGTGGAGCTAAGGTGGCGCTTAGAAAAGGCGCTGCAATAAATTGTGAATATTGTGATATGCCTATAGTTGCAAAATAATGGAGAATGATTATGGATTTTTTAAATAAAACAAAAGGAACACTTTTAAACGCAGGTAAAAATTTTTCGCAGAAAGCAAGCAGCGCATCCGGTCTGGTTGCCCTTAATATGCGAATTCACGAAGAAGAAAAAAACCTGAATGAAGCTTTTTTGGAATTGGGAAAGCTATGTTATGAACAGCAAACAGTAGAAATGAGAAGCTTTTGTGCGGCACAATTAGATAAGATTCAAAATCTTCTGGTACAGATTGACAAGGATAAAAAGGAACTTGCAGTTTGCAAAGGAATGAGAATCTGTCCGAATTGCGGCTCTGAGCAGCAGCCTGAATCTATGTGCTGCACAATGTGCGGTATGAATATGAATGAGGTTGAGCGTATGGTGGCAGATCAGTGTAATACTGTTATAGTGTGTCCGGAATGTGGAAAAGCAATTGATGAGAACAGTAAGTTCTGTTCATATTGTGGAGCCAAATGTAATTAGAATTAATATGTAATTAGAATAAAAGAAACTGCCATTGAAGGGTAGTTTCTTTTAGTTTACATAATTCTTAATTCTCCGCCACCGGCATCACAAGTCTCGAACAATATTTCCCCGGATCGATTTCCCGTCCGGTATAAGATGCTACGATGCCGATTATACGCGGTGGTGCGGCAGGGACAAGCCCGCGCTCCCTTGCTTCCCTGCCAAGCCTGAGCCATGCTTCATCTATACGGCTGTAATCGCCGCAATATAAGACGGAGAGTACCTTGCAGGAAGGAAAACGGACTGCGTTTTCAGGCGCGCTCTCAGGAAGGGCAGGCACACATACTTGGAACGGATAGGGTTCCGTAGTGATTTGTTCTTCCAGATAATCGGTACGTTCATTTACGAGAAAAAGCGGTTCCTGTGAAAGCACATATCCGTTTTCAACACATTCATGGAAAAAGTCATACATGGCGTTATATTTTTCCTGCCATGCAAGCCCGATGTACCTGCGCGTACAGCAGACGGTTTCGGGAAGCGTCATTATCTGTACGGACATGTCGGGACCCGTAATTGAACGAATCCTCAGTTCTTCCACATTTCTTTGTAAAAGGTTCAGTTTGTCTTCCAATATGGCGAGAAGCTCTACTGCGTCGCCACCCTGCGTAAAATAGGTGGACGTTTCTTTTGTGTTAAATCCCATAGATTGAAACATCTGTATCTGTAAGATACGGGTGATATTGTGGTTGTCGTAGTAACGCCACCCGTTGCTTTCGGATATGTAGGCGGGGGTAAGCAGCCCTCTCTCTTCCATGCGCATGAGGGTGCTGCGGGAGACACCACAGGCAGCCGCTGCCTGAGTAATCGGGAAAAGTCCTTTTATCTTATCGTCCATAAAAACGCCTTCTTTCTTGTATAAATATAAAAGAGTATATATGTTCTTGCAGATTTTTGTCAATTAAAAAAATCTTCCTCAAGCCCCTTGATTCGTTCATGGGTGAACGCGGTATAATATAGAAAATAGGCACAATTTAGAGAAAGCAGGAAATTTAATTTTGCCAATTCTGCCTAAAAATCGACCAATTATGCCAAAGACACTTTTTAAGAGATTTTTTATTATAATAAAAATGAAAAACGAAAGGAAGTAGGAAAAAACATGCAGATAGCAATATGCGATGATATACAAAAGGAGCTCGAAACAATCCGTGCAGCTTTAGATACTTATGCAGAGGCACATCCTGAATTACACTTTGATATTGACGAATACGCTGCGGCAATTGATGTCCTAAATGCAGTTGAAAAAGGAAAAATATATGATATAGCCCTCTTGGACATTTGTATGCCGGGGGCACTCGGAACGGATGTTGCTGAGGAAATGCTTTCCAAAAGCCCGGATATGGGTATAATTTTTATGTCAACCAGTGACGAATATGCGGTAACGGCGTTTGCGCTGAATGCCACCCATTATCTGCTCAAGCCTTTTTCACAGGAACAATTCAATGAAGCCCTTGATCGTACAGTTAAGAAAACAGAGAATCAGGTTTTCATTTCCCTTGACTGTGTGGATGGTATGTATAGGGTCTGCGTAACTGAAATTGTATCAATAGAGTCGCAGAACCACTATCTGGTGATCAATCTCTCTTCCGGTGAAAATCTTAGGCTGCGCATGAAATTATCACAGATGTTTGAGGAAATGCAGAATTATTCCGGATTTATTAAAGTGGGTGCTTCTTATGTCGTGAACCTTGCTTTTGTGAGGAAGATTTCCGGAAATTCTTTGGAAATGTTTAACGGCGTCAAAATTTCTATTCCCAGAAGGAGCAGTGAAGAGGTGCAGAAAATATATATGGATTTCTGCCGGAAGGAGGCGCTTAAATGAGCGGATT
>CAMWKB010000024.1 GCA_947174705.1 uncultured Lachnospiraceae bacterium | reverse complement strand
ATTATATAGTTCTCTCAGGCTTCCCAACCGCCCTTATTATAAAATCTCCGGTTTCAGGATAAAAAATAACGGTTCTTCCGAAATTTTTACCGGTATCCTCCGCCAGAATAGGTATTTTTAACTCGGCAAGCTTCTTCTTACTTGCCTCAACATTTCTTTCACCCACACGAACAGCTTCAGAATTGCCGCCTTGAAACGAGAACATTTGCGCTCCGCCGGCAATTTTCGCAACCAGTCTTCCCCTGTTCGCTCCCTTTGCGACAATTCTTCTTACCAATTCTTCAATTCCGGTATCCGCAAATTTGGGTACATTCGAATTATTTCTTATTGATTTGCTGTCCGGAAGCATAATATGCGCCAGCCCGCCAATCTTGGTAATAGGATCGCGTATTGCTATTCCGACGCATGAACCCAGCCCTAATGTGGTAATCCCATCAGGACTTACACATATATTTAAGTCGGCCATCCCGACCTTTATCACCTCTGCCATATTCCTGAATCCCCACCTTCGTTATCAGTATTACTAAATTCCCATACCAAGCGCCGATAAAATTTTGCCATAAGATGGCATATCGGGTATTAAAATAAAATATCCGTCTATTGATGCATCATCAAAAAACTTATTCTGAATCAAAAGCATTTTATCGCCCACTTCACCAAATTGTATTGCAGGTACACTCATAATAGCACCTGCCATATCTACCGTAACATCAGGTATGGAAGGGAAGATAACCAAGTTGGTCAATGCAGAAAGGGAATTCAGATAAGCACCTGTAATAATATTGCCTACTTCCTTTAATGCGGAAAATTCCATCTCCGAAAACTCTTCTCCCTCTAATTCCATCCCCATAAGCTTTGAAACAAGAAATCTTGCAGCCTGTTTTTCCAGAAGAAACATTATACTGCCGGTAATATCGCCTTCTACCCCAAGATATATTCCCGCCATTAACTGTTCTTCGCCGCCCATTGCTTCGCCTACATCCTTAAACTCCAATAATGCAACATTGGGAACAGACATATCTACTTTACATTGGAGCATCTGGGCTAACGCTGTTGTTGCGTTACCAGCCCCGATATTCCCGATTTCCCTTAAAATATCAAAATATTCCTGACTCATCGAGTCAAAATTCATTTCACTCACGCATTATCCTCCTATGAAACTTCCGGTACAACCATATTAAGGTCTAAAAGAGAAATTAGCCCGTCTTCACATTTTCCGACGCCCGAAATGAAATTTCCCTTTTCATCCTTAGAATCATAAGATACTTTTTCAATCTGTGTGGCATCAAGTGTAACTACCTCTTTGACTTCATCTACAATAATACCTATGTATCCCTGCGACTCCATTTTAATTATGATAATACGACTGGACTTGGTAAACTCGTCCTCTTCCAATCCCATTTTAATACGTATGCTCATAACCGGAACAACTTCTCCGCGCAGGTTTATTACGCCTTTAAAATACGGATCCACCTCGGGAACTCTTGTAATATGCGGCATCCTTACAATATTGTCAATATATTTTATATTAATTCCATACTGCTCATCCCCCAGTTTAATTACTATAAACTGAGTTGTTTCACCAATAGTCTTTAATTCATCCATTCCGCTTATCCCCCTTCTTAAATCAATGAATTAGCATCCAGTATCAATGCCACTTCACCATCACCAAGAATCGTTGCTCCACTGATAATCTTACATTTATTTATATATTTGCCCATTGACTTGATAACAATCTCCTGCTGGCCTATAAGTTAGTCTACAACGAGACCTGCCAGTCTGTCGCCTTTCTTGACAATAACAACAATAAGATTCTCATTAGGATCCTTTTCACTCTTGATATCAAGAATCTCACTAAGTCTTATTACCGGAATGACATCTCCTCTAAGACGGATTACTTCCTTATTCTGTACCAATTGAACGTCGCTAGGGGAAATATCCTCTAATGTCTGTATTGAGCCTAACGAAATAGCGTACTTTTCATCGCCGACAACAACCATAAGAGCCTGAATAATAGCAAGTGTAAGCGGAAGTCTGATAATCCATGTGCTTCCTTCTCCCAGTTTGCTCTTTACTTCAATCTCTCCACTGAGCGATTCAATCTTGGACTTAACAACATCCAGACCTACGCCCCTGCCGGATACATCTGATACGGTTTTAGCTGTAGAGAAACCTGCGTTAAACAGTAAACCGATTATCTCTTTTTCGCTCATATTCGCAGCCTGTTCCTCAGTAATTACGCCGCGCTCTATAGCCTTATTCTTAACTGCTTCGGTATCTATACCGTTACCGTCATCCCTTACTTCAATAACTACATTATTACCATCCTGGTAAGCATCTAAGAAAATAGAGCCTACCTCCGGCTTTCCTCTTTCCTTACGCAGTTCAGCCGATTCAAGTCCATGATCCGCCGAATTACGAAGAAGGTGCATAAGAGGGTCTCCGATTTCATCAACCACTGTTCTATCAAGTTCAGTCTCTTCACCTGACATATACAGTTCCATCTTCTTATCAAGCTTCTTGGATAAGTCACGAATCATTCTCGGGAATTTAGTTACAATGCTCTCAATAGGCACCATTCGTACCTTCATGACGGATTCATGAAGCAGCGTGGTAACGCTCTCCAAATATTCAATCTGCTCGTTAACCTCGTTGGTTGCTCCGTTTCCGGCATTGGTATTTGTAGATGCCGATACCAGTGAGTTCTTAGCAATAATAAGCTCGCTGACCAGATTCATCAAAGTATCCAGCTTCTCAATATCAACTCTGACGGTTCTGTTAACAACCGGTTTGCCGGCAGGCTGCTTCTTCTCATTCTTATTAGCTGCCGGTGCTGCCTGCTGCGCTGTGCCTCCTGCACTTGCCGGAGCCGTAGTTTCTGCAGCGGCCGGTTTATTGTCACTCTCTGCTTTGACAGGTGCGGTCTCCGTACTTTTTTCTGCTGCGGATGCGCTGTCACTTTCACTATCCTTCGTTTCAGCGGATGCATGTACGTTCTGAACACTATACACGCCGCCAACAACATCTTCGATTTCAGATACAGCCTTAGCTGCTGTCAATATATTTTCAAGAGTATCCTCTGTAACTACTATGAGAGTAAAATCCAAATCAAATTTCTCATCCTCAATATCCTGTGCGGTAGGATTAGAATATACAATTTCACCGCTTTCTTCCACTGCCTTGAATACAAGAAAAGCTCTTGCGGCTTTAAGTATACATGATTCCTGTACGGTTACCTGAAGACCGTATACGCTCTTACCCTGACTTACTGCTTCCGAAAGCACTAATTTTTCGGATTCACCTAACTTAACATCTTTCCATCTTGCATCGGCAGTATCATCACTTTCCTGCTGCGGGACGTTTTCATCAGTACTTTCCTTGGCTGGCGGTGCCTCTTCCTTTGGAGCCGAACCACCGTTTAAGATTTCATTAAGCTGCTTAATCAAGGGTTCATTATCATTGGTACCCTCATCAGCGCTATCCCTGATATTTGAATTATACTCCTCTAATGCATCAAGGCATTGAAAAAGTATATCAATCATATTTGCCTTCACTGTAATATTGCCATTACGTACTTCTGAAAATACGTTTTCCATATCATGGGTAAGATTTTGCATCCTCTTATATCCCATGGTACCTGCCATACCTTTCAGTGAATGTGCAGCGCGGAAAATCTCATTGATAGTATCCATATTGTCCGGTTCCTGTTCCAATGAGAGAATCTGCGTATTCAAATTCTGTAAATGTTCATTTGTTTCATCAAGGAAAATTTCCAAATACTGGCTTACATCCATCTTACCTTACCCCCACGTTCATCGTAATTTCCTGCGCAATCTGCTCAAGCGGCACAATCTGGTCCGCAAGTCCGGCATTTACCACACTTCTTGGCATTCCATATACCGCACATGTACTTGATTCCTGCGCAATAACATGCAGTTTCTTTTTCTCTTTAAGATTTATGATTCCTTTTGTCCCGTCAGCTCCCATACCGGTCATAACTACACATACAATCTCGTCAAATTTGCTGTCGCGAAGAGATTCATACATATAATTTGCACAAGGCTTTACGCCCTCGCGGTTTGGTTCATCTGTATAATGAATAGTATATTTGCCCGACGTCATTACTATGTTCAGATGCTTCCCGCCTTTGGCAATATATACATTCCCGGCTTCTAATACATCGCCTTCCGCCGCTTCTTTTACATGAAGCTCGCTAAGTGAATCAAGCCGCTCCGCCAAAGATGCGGTAAAAGCAGCCGGCATATGCTGTACAATAACCACCGGAACTTTAAGATTTCCAGGAAGCTTAGGAACTACGGACTGCAGAGCCTTAGGTCCTCCTGTAGAACTTGCAATTGCTACTATCTTACTTCCGGAAACCATCGGTATACTCCGTCTCGGTACATCAACTGTCTTCCTCGGAGCCGTTTGAATTCTGCTTGTCGGCAGCTTCTGAAATACATTCATCTTCATCTTGGAATCCGAAACGGCAGTCAGCACATTAAGCAGCCTATCCTTAAAATCTTCAGTCCGGCAATCCATCGCATTGCCCGGCTTATGTACAAAGTCCATAGCGCCTAACTCCAGCGCATCTAATGTAGTCTTAGCCCCTTCCATAGTGTCGGTGCTTACCATCATTATGTTCGCCGAAATTTTACGCTTTTGTAACTCCTGAAGTAATTCCAGCCCATTCATACGAGGCATATTCACATCCAAAATAACGGCATCATATGATTTGGAACAAATCAAATCCAACGCTTCCAAACCATTGGTCGCCTTATCCTGCACATGGAATCTTTCATCGCTTTCTATTATATCACAAATTACCCTTCTCATGAGTGCAGAATCATCAACAACAAGAATATTTTTCATTTTTTTCCCCCAATCTCTCCACTATTAAATGTCATTTCCCATATTTCTCTGCTTCTGAATTGTTTTGCGTTCTTCGTCAAAAATATATTTAATAATATCTTCTCTGTTATCGTCGTCCATATGTATATATTGTACACGGTGTTCAAAAATTCCAGGTCTGTTTTCAACCGGCTTTACGCTCAGCACCCTTCCAAGCAAACGGAATTCCTTACCTTCCCCCGCTATCCACAGATTATATTTACATAAAATCGTACTGTCTTTTTCATATGCATAATTTGCCACAAATCTAAGGCCGCCTCCGCTGATATCCACTATAACGCTTCTTTGCAGCGGCAGTTCGGGCATCAAGGCTGCCGAATTATTCTCAATAGTCTTTATTTCTTTTTCTTCAAGTATACGCGAATTCATCTCCAGTGCGCAACTGAATCTGTAATATTCTCTTCTTTGATACTTTCTAAGATTACTTGTCAGATCCATCAGCACGGAAAAAACATTGTTATTTTTATAACGGTCTACTACCCTTGCGGAGCACTGATATAAACCGTTCGACGTATAGAAGAACAAATTATACTCTCCGTCAACCGGCAATAAAACCAGCTTAGTTTTTTCAAACGGCATAGACACCTCAATACGGTCATCGGAAACAATATCGATGACCTGACTGTCATAAGTCTTGCGGACTCCGTCCTCTTTTTCTTCTTTCATCCTTACAATCTTTTGAATCTGTAACCGGTTTCCCGGCTGAATGTATTTAGAAAGTACAAATTCCATAGAAGTTTTTACCTTGCCTTTCTCCTAACCTGCGTATGCTATCTCTTTGATATAATATGTGAAAAAAATGCTGCCATGCCACGCTTGGTCAAGGTTTTATTTAATTCTTTATTCATAAGCTTTGCTGCCATCATCTCATATGCCTGTGCCGACTTGCTTTCAGGATTCTGGATTGAAACCGGCATCTGCTGCATAACGGCTCTTGACAGTTGTACGTCCTGCGGTATCATACCCAGATAAGTAATTGGTATTTTTAAATATCTTGTAACAACTGTATCCAGTTTTTCAAAAAGGTCTCTTCCCTCATGTCCGCCCGACACCTTATTAGCTATTACCTTAATCTGGGATTCCTCCTTAGAGTATCTCGGATGTCTGTTCAAAGCCTTTAGGAGTGAATACGAATCCGTTATTGAGGTTGGTTCCGGCGTAGTAACTAACAGGATTTCCCCACTGGCTATAAGGAATTCCAAAACTGCATCCGAAATGCCGGCGCCGGTATCTACGATTATAATATCCGCCATCTCGTCAAGCTGTGTCAGGTTCTTAATAATATATGTCAGATAATCAACACTTAAGTTAGACATTCCTGCAATGCCCGAACCACCTGAAATAAAACCTACATCCATGGGCCCCCATGTAATTATATCCTTAATGTTTTTCCCCTGATAAATCAAGTCGTATAAATTGTGCTTCGGTACTGCTCCAAACATAATCTCTATATTGGCAAGCCCAAAATCCGCATCCAGTATAATAACACGCTGTCCCATTTTCTTAAACTGAACAGCAAGATTAATTGCCGTATTCGATTTTCCGACACCGCCCTTTCCACTTGTTACGGTAAGGACTCTTGCCAATGGGCGCTGCGGCTGGCTGCTTGCTTTTATTATATTTCTCAGTTGTTCGGCCTGATCCATTCTTTACCTTTCCCCTTTCTAAAAATCGAAAGAATTTACCCTTTCAGCTCATCCTCACTAATTTTTCCCGCCAAGTAATCTCTTTACCGTTTTCTGCGGATTAAAGTCCTCTATATCATCCGGAACATTCTGTCCGCACGTTACATATGAAAGCGGTGCGCCCGTATATAACTTTAAATTCAACAGATTTCCCAAAGTAGTAGTTTCATCTAATTTGGTAAAAATCAGTTTATAATCCACCATTTCCTTATAAGCATCCGCAATGCTTACCAAATCCTTATATTTAGTTGTGGCGCTAAGCACAAGAAATACTTCCCGCTCAGCCAGATCATCAACCGAGTGTATAAATTTACACATGCTCTCTTTCTGGGCAGCATTTTGATATGAATGCCCTGCGGTATCCACCAGAATATAGTCATATTCCTTAAAATCAGTCAATGCCTGCTGCAGTTCTTCTACCGCATATACAACCCTGAATGGCACCTCTAAAATATTAGCATAAGTCCGCAATTGTTCAGCAGCTGCAATACGATAAGTATCCGCCGTCAAAAGTGCGACCTTTTTCTTGTCGTCTACCTGGAATTTAGAAGCAATCTTTGCGATTGTAGTTGTCTTTCCAACACCCGTAGGACCTATGAAAAAAACTACCTTCACACCTTTTTCAGGCGGCGTAATGCCTAATGGTTTACCAAATTTCAAAATCATCTTCTGGTAAGTATTAGCAAGCGCAAAGTCAAATGGGGTATTTGGTTTATTATTTTTCTTTATTTCATCAATAATCTGACCCGCATAAAGTCCGTCGACCTCATTATCAAGCATGGTTGTATGAAGAAGCGTCATAAACTTCTCGGTTTCGCTGACTTCTTCTTCCTTTTCTTCCTTCTTCTCTTCTTCGGGCTTTTGAAGCTGCTGTTCCAATAATGACTGAAGACTGTCAAGTTTTTCCTCTATGACGTTATTTTCCTTTTTATTAGAAGCATCTTCCTTAATGATACCTGACTGTGCCGGTGCCGGTTTAGCTGTCTGCTTCTGTGTCTGAGGAGCATTGTTCATGCTCGATACAACCACATTATTTATTGCTGATACTGCGGCCTTCACTTCCGCGGACACCGCGGCTTCATTGTTGCTTTCCTCTTCAAGTGCAACGGTAACCTCAACCATCTGTGGTTTAAGTATATCGAAAAAGCCCTTTCTCTTTACATTTTTAACATTCATAACAACGACATTGGTACCAAGTTCCTTCTTCGCTGTTTCTACTGCTTCCGCCTCTGTTTTTCCCACAAATTTCTTAATTATCATTATGCTGTCACCATCCCAACAGACTGTAATTCAATATTGGATTCTACCTCGTTATATGATACAACCACTAACTCTTTAAAATAATCTTCCGTTAATTTCTTAAAATATGCACGAACAATAGGAGAAGTAATAACAATCGGAATCTTGCCAAGGTCTTCTAACTTCTTGGTCTCCACGCCAACTGAATCCATAATCGCCTTCGTTTTGGCAGGATCCAGAGTCAGATAAGCTCCCTGCTCGGTCTGTTTCACGCTTCCCATTATCTCCTGTTCCAGCTTCGGATCCAGTGTTACTACGCTGGTAGTCTCATTTGCCGGGAAGAATTTATTGGAAATAGCCCTCTTAAGACTCTGTCTTACGTATTCTGTTAAAATGTCCGTATCTCTCGTAGTTGATGCATAATCGGCAAGAGTCTCAAATATAGACAAAAGATCCCTTATGGAAATACCCTCGCCAAGCAGATTCTGCAGTACCTTTTGTATTTCACCAAGTCCAAGCAGCTTCGGTACAAGTTCCTCCACAAGCGATGGATTGCTCTCCTTCAAATTGTTGACAAGATTCTGTACATCCTGCCTTGTAAGCAGCTCTGCTATGTACTGTCTTATTACCTCAGTCAAATGAGTGGCAATAATGGAAGGCGGGTCAACTACCGTATAACCCATACTTTCCGCACGCTCTCTCTGGCCCTCGGTAATCCAGATAGCCGGCAGATGGAAAGAAGGCTCAAATGTAGGAATACCTGTAATCTCTTCTTCTACATATCCCGGATTCATAGCCATGTAATGGTCGAAAAGGATCTCACCCTCACTTACCTGTACACCTTTTATTTTAATAATATACTGATTAGGATTCAACTGAATATTGTCACGCAGACGGATAATAGGCACAACGGTACCAAGCTCCAATGCAATCTGCCTACGAATCATAACAACACGGTCTAAAAGATCGCCGCCCTGATTCACATCAGCAAGCGGAATGATTCCGTAACCAAACTCCAGTTCGATAGGGTCTACCTGAAGCAGGGAAGTAACATTCTCCGGCTGCCTGATTTCTTCTGCCGCAGCCTCCTCAACATCCACTTCATGCTCTATTTCAGCAGTCTCTATTGTTCCGGAAATAACCCTTCCCACTATTATAAAGCATAAACCAAAACTTAAGAAAATAAGCGTTTGAAGAGGCGTCACTATACCAAGCATTATCATGATAGCACCCACAAAGTAAAGCACTTTGGGCACACCAAATAACTGACTTACCAACACCGTACCGAAATCCGCATCCTTAGAGCCTTTAGTTACAAGAATACCTGTTGAAAGCGATATAAGAAGTGAAGGAATCTGGCTTACCAGACCGTCACCGATTGTCAGTATCATATAATGACTCATGGCTTCATTAATAGTCATACCCTGACGCCACATTCCCATTATGGCTCCGCCTATAAGATTGACAGCAGTAATAACAAGACCGGCTGTGGCATCTCCCTTGACGTACTTTACGGCACCGTCCATAGAACCGAAGAAGTTTGATTCTTCCTGAATTTTCTCACGTTTTTCTTTGGCCTCGGCATCTGTAATAGCACCCGTATTTAAATCGGCGTCAATAGCCATCTGCTTACCCGGCATAGCATCCAGGGTAAATCTTGCGGTTACTTCAGCAACACGCTCGGAACCTTTATTGATAATCATGAACTGTACGATAATAAGTATAATAAAAACTATTACACCGATAACAAGGTCGCCGCCGCCTACATACTGTCCAAATGTCTGGACAACATTACCGGCATCCCCGGTCGTCAAAATAAGTCTGGTAGAGGATATATTAAGCGATATTCTGAATACCGTTGTAAACAACAGAATGGTAGGGAAAAATGACATTTTAAGGACTTCATTGGCAAACATACAGCCGAACATAACCGTAAAAGCTACAGATATATTAAAAGCAAGCAATACATCCAAAAGCATTGGCGGAATCGGAATAATCATCATAACAAATGCTGCAAGCAAGTAAACCGCTACGCCAACATCAGCTTTCTTCATCCCCTGCATATCCTCTCCTCCTTTCTATTTTTAAACTTTTCCTTGTAAGTGGTATACAAATGCAAGTACTTCCGCAACCGCCTGATACAGCTCCGGTGGTACTATACTTCCAACATCCACATTAGCATACAACATTCTTGCCAGTGGTTTGTTTTCTACAATTTCAATATTATTTTCTTTTGCCGCATCTTTAATTTTCTGTGCCAGATAATCCGCTCCCTTAGCCACTACATACGGCGCATCATAAAGTTCAGGGTCGTACTTAATGGCAACGGCATAATGCGTCGGGTTTGTAATAACGACGTCAGCCTGAGGCAGATTCTGCATCATACGCCTTCTTGAAGCCTCCATCATACGCTGCCTCTGCTTACTCTTAACCGCCGGATCACCTTCCTGATTTTTGTATTCGTCCTTGACCTCCTGCTTGGTCATCTTCATATCTCTCTTAAATTTAATCTTCTGATATATATAATCTGCAGCAGCAACAAGCATATAATATAATGCAATTCTCAAACCAAGGTCAATAACAAGTTTCCCCATCTGCGCTATGGACTGATTGAGTGTAAGTCCATACATTAAAAAAATACTGGGGGCGTTTTTCTTAAGATAGCTGTAAACCGCATATGTAATTATTGCTATCTTTGCAATTGACTTTAAAAGTTCAACAAGCGAATTAATTGAAAAAATACGCTTAAAACCGCTTATTGGATTAAGCTTGCTAAATTTAGGCTTAAGCGGCTTAGTAGTTACCTTCCATTTAACCTGTAAGAAATCACATAAAAAAGCTACGGTAAAGCCTATTAAAAGTACCGGTGCAATTATCGCAAAAACACTGTACATCGCCCTTTCAAAAATAGCCCGAAAAGTAATTTGTTGAAGATTTCCGTCATACAGCTTAATATACTCCGGAAGCTGGGTATAAATATTACGAAATACACCTACAAAGCTCTCTCCCATATGACCGACCCAGAATTTCATAATAAGAAAGAGCGCCAACATTTCAAAAGCATTTGCAACCTCGCGGCTTTTTGCCACCTGTCCTTCACTTCTTGCGTCACTTAACTTTTTAGCTGTAGGCTCCTCGGTTTTTTCACCGCCCGGACCGTCCTTTGCAAAAAATTGGAGATTATATTCCAATATCATATTATATCATTCCTTCAACAAAAGCTGCAATCATAGTCTTCATTTCCTGAAAAATAAAATCCGCCGCTCCCGGAAGCATCCTGACCGTCAGAAACATTATACAAAGCCCTGTAAGCACCTTCATCTGCATACCTACCGCAAACATATTCATCTGGGGCGCCACCTTCGCAAGTATGCCAAGCACACAATTAAGCAACAATATTACACAGACTATAGGCATACAGATTCTAAAACCAATCACAACATAGTCACCCATGAAACCTATCAGAGAGCCGATCAGCGAATCTATATTAAAAACGGCTCCGTTTACCGGTATCAGTGTAAACGTATCTATCAGTGCCCGAAGCAGATACTGATACATTCCGGATATGATCATAAACAGCGTAAACATATACTGATAGTAAACACCACTGAATGAAGCGTTCTGTCTTGTTGCAGGATCCATAAGGGATACCATAGTAAGCCCCACTTCCATATCGGAAATATGTCCCGCAAAAGCAGCAATAGTTGTACAGAGCTGTGCTCCCCAGCCTATAAGCAGTCCCGTCAGGGCTTCTTTCATAACAATGATGGCATACTCAGTTACAGTGCTGTATACCACTTCATTATGGTCAATCAAGGTAAAAATAAGATAAGAAATAAAGATTCCAAGACCTATCTTGACACGTCTCGGCACATTATTCATTCCGAAAAACGGCGCTATAAAAATAAAACATGTCACGCGTACCACTATAAGTAAAAAGAATTCTAAATCCGCATAAGTAAATGTAAAATCTATCATACTCTTACCTTATATATAAACTAAAGTTCTCCCAAAGGCTAACCATGTATCCTACCATATTGTTCATCATCCAATGCCCAAGCAGCATTATCATAAGAAAAATAGCCATAACCTTAGGCACAAATGTAAGGGTCTGTTCCTGAATGGATGTAACTGTCTGGAATATACTGACCGTAAGACCCACACAAAGTGAAATCAAAAGAACCGGAGCTGCTGTCTTAATAATCGTAAACAAAGCATTTGTAGCAATTGTAGTCACGGTATCTATTGTCATGTTAAGCTCCCCTTTCTGCTAATAAAACGTCCTAATCAAACTGCCGATAATTAAATTCCAGCCATCCGCCAATACAAACAGCAGAATCTTAAACGGCATAGATATTGTTGTAGGCGGCAGCATCATCATACCCATTGCCATCAAGGTAGACGCAACCACCATATCTATTACGATAAACGGAATATAAATCAAGAATCCTATAATAAAAGCCGTTCTAAGCTCACTTATTATAAAAGAAGGAACCAACACACTGAAAGGAATATCATCCAATTCTCCACTCCACTCCGTACCGCTGACTTCCATAAAAAGACCCACATCCTTCTTCTGGGTATGCGGATACATAAACTCTCGAATCGGATGTGAAGCCAATTTCAACGCTTCCTCCTGATCAATCTCCCCTGCTTCAAACGGGATAACCGCATCATTATATATACTTGTTATGGTCGGCTGCATAATAAAAAATGTCAGAAACAACGCCAATCCGATAATTACATTATTCGGTGGTGCCGTCTGCGTATTCATAGCAGCCCTCGTAAAGTGCAGAACAATTATTATTCTGGTAAACGAGGTTAACATAACAATCAATGACGGTGCAATAGCAATTAGGGTAAGGGTAATCAGAATTCTTAAAGCACCATTCAAAGTACCGTTACCATTGTTATATGTAACCGTCACCGTATTTGCAATATTCAATTCACGCAGGTCATCTGCATCCTCTGATGCACCCGGCGCATTAATATTAGTTCTTTCCGTTGTATTTCCGGTCAGATTTGACTCCACAGTGGGGTGTTGTTCTGTTGCATATACAGTATCTTTTTCACCCATAAAAACTGTAGCAAACAATATGCCTGCAAGAAATAGCAGGCATACCACTCTTTTTATGTGACGTCCGGAAAAATATTTTTTCATCCTAATCGCCTACTCATCCTTATCTCGGTCATCTTTACTATTCAGAAAATTCTTCTTCTGTAATTTTTCAAATAATTCTTTAAAACTGGGTTGAATATCATCGACACCATCTGAAAGCATAAGCTGCTCCTCAGGTATCTCTGTTAACATTGTAACAGAATCTTTCCCAATTGCTACTGCCAAATATTTCTTTCCAACACGAATAATCTGAATGTACTTATTATTAGCTAAATGAAAAGTTTCTATTACTTCTACATTGGCATTAAACGACCTTGATTTCTGGTATCCACCAATCCACTTCGTTACGAAGTAGGTAATACCCAAAACAAAGACAAACAAAATAAGCACAGTCATAAACTGCAAATAGGAATTCACACTGTTCGAAACAGTAAGTATCATTAACCTACTACCTTCTTAACTGCTTCCAAAACACGATCAGCCTGGAAAGGTTTAACAATAAAGTCTTTGGCACCTGACTGAATAGATTCAATAACCATTGCCTGCTGGCCCATAGCAGAGCACATAATAACTGTAGCTCCCGGATCACCTTCCTTAATCTTCTTTAAGGCTTGAATACCATCCATTTCAGGCATAGTGATATCCATAAGTACAAGATCCGGTTTGAGTTCATTGTATTTCTCTACTGCTTTAAGACCATTTTCAGCCTCACCCGCAACGTTATATCCGTTCTTTGTCAGGATATCCTTAATCATCATACGCATGAACGCTGCATCATCACAAACCAAAATATTCTTTGCCATTGTCTTCTCTCCTATTACACATTTTTTTAATAATACATCTATTTAATAATTTCACTTACTCTAACGCCAAAACTTTCTTCAATTACTACAACTTCACCTTTGGCTACGAACTTACCGTTAACCAATACATCAATCGGCTCACCGGCAATCTTATCAAGTTCTATGATTGTACCGGGTGCGAACTCCAGAATATCCGAAATAGATTTTGAAGTCCTTCCGAGTTCTACCGTAACTTCCAACGGAACATCCTTAATAAGATCAATATTCTCCTGAGGCTGCATTGGATTAAAGCCTGCTGCAAAACTTTGGAACTGTGCCGGTTGAATATTCATATTCTGCTGCATTGGCGGCATTCCCATCGGCATCATCTGCATCTGTGGCATCATCTGCATCTGGCTCATATCCATTTGAGGCATCTGCATCTGTGGCATACCCATCTGTGGTGCCTGCATCTGACTCATATCCATCTGCGGAGCAGGTGCCGGAGCTGGTGCAGGTGCCGGGGCTGGCGCCGGTTCCGGTGCCGGAGCTGGCTCATCACCACCCATTTGTGAAGTTAAGAAAGTATTACATACATCTTTTGCAAAATCTACAGGATACAACTGCATAATTGTGGAATCCACTAAATCTTCAATCTGCATACGGAACACAATTCTTACAAAGGTACCCGCTAAGAATGGCGAAATATCTGCCCCTGACTTAAATTCGGTCAAATCTACCAGACTTGCCTCCGGCGGACTGATATCAATCATCTTGCCAAGCATTGTTGAGAGTGAAGTTGCTGAGGAACCCATCATCTGATTCATAGCCTCAGAAATTGCACTAAGATGCAATTCTCCCAACTCTCCATCGGTATTGCTTCCGTCACCACCCATCATTAAGTCTGTAATAACTTTAACATCATGCTCTTTTAAAATCAAGATGTTTGAGCCATCCAAGCCAACTGTATATTTAATCTGAATAAATACACAAGGCTTTTCATATTCTGTCAATACATTTTCCCAGGTAGACAGGGTTACAACCGGAGTTGTTATATTTACCTTGCGGTTAACTAGTGAGAACAAGGTTGTTGCCGAGGAACCCATGCTTATATTAGCAACTTCCCCTATTGCATCTTTTTCAATATCAGTTAAAAGATTTTCGTCAACAGGGGCACCGCCCTCTGCCGCTGCGCTGGACGATGAAGTATCGCTGTCAGCATCAGAACTTCCTCCTCCGCTGAGCAATGCATTTATTTCATCCTGTGATAACATTCCGTCCATGCTTCTATTCTTCCCCCTCTCTAAATACCGACGTTACTCTGACAGCATACTTATCCTTTTCAGAACCAGGTAATGCGGCAAATTTCTTAATATTACCAACGTAAACTTTTAAATCCTCGTCCACATTGGAATCCAGTCGTATAATATCTCCGACTTGAAGATTAACAAAATCAGTTACGGATATCCGGCTTCTTCCAAGTACAGCCTTGATAGGAACATCCACTCTTCTAATTAAAGCTTCTATATATTCTTCGTAACTTTCTTCAGTACGTTCCTGCATATTAGCATACCAGTACTTGGTATTCAGCTTATCCATTACACTTTCCAATGTAAAGAACGGTAAACAAATATTCATTAATCCTTCTACATCCCCAAGTTTAATACTCAGTGTAACAATAGCTATCATATCATTAGGGGCTATTATCTGTGCGAATTGGGAGTTTGTCTCAATACGCTCAAGTACAGGATTTATATCTGCTACGTTCTTCCAAGGTTCGCGCATAAGCTGCATACAGATTACCAGTATCTTCTCAACAATTATCATCTCTATCTCAGAAAATTCTCTGTTCTTTTCAAGCGGGAGACCATAACCTCCCAACATTCTGTCTATCATTGCAAATGCAAGATTAGATGCCAGCTCCACCAGAATTGTTCCTCCCAGCGGCTGAAAATCTGCAATCCCCAATATAAGCGGATTAGAGAGTGCATTACTGAATTCGGAGAATATAACTGTCTCAGAACTCGTTACGGCAACCTGTACATTTTTTCTAAGATAGACAGGAAGATTAGTAGACAACAATCTTCCATAATGTTCAAAAATAATTTCCAGAGTTCGGAGATGTTCTTTTGAGAATTTCGTAGGCCTCTTGAAGTCATAATTTTTAACCTGCTTCTCATTGGAATCTGGTATCTGGTCTGCGTCTAATTCACCGCTGCTAAGTGCAGCAAGCAAATTATCAATCTCACTTTGAGATAGTACCTCGCCCACGAAAATTCACCTCCTCGTGGCATTATAGTAGGGTGAGCACTTAATCTATGAATACATAATACTACTGAATGATACATCAAAAATGAACTCAGAGTCAAACATTTTCTGAACTTCCTTTAAGATTTCATCTTTAATCATTTCCTCATTTCCCTTTGCCTCTTCCATCGAGTAATTATGAAATACACTATTTATCTTATCCTTAATCATTGTCTCTTGCGGAGACAAATCAGCAGTGTAGGTTTTAAAACCGGGGTCCTTGGTATTAATAGAAAAACCAATTGAAACCAAGCAGAAATGGCTGGAGCCATCTTCGCTGTCCTTAAGCGGAATAGTCATCGATTCCGAAATATTATATGTCTCGATATTCTCCATCGGCACATAAACTTCTGCGTCACCGCCCGCCTGTGCAGTCAGCTCTAAGCTCAATGCAGTTGCGATATTATCAACTAATGATGCGGTCTTCTTCGACGCGCTCGTTACACTGAACATCATGATTGCAGTAAGAATAATATTTACTATCATCAATGCCAGTATAATAACAGAAATTAAATTCTTTTTCATTATAGCACATTCTCCCTCTTATTATTATATAAAATTTTATTATATAAAATTTATCTCATAAGATTTATTCAAATCAATATGAACTCAGTGAATTATATATCTTAATTTCAACACGCCTGTTCATTGTTCTTCCCTCAGGCGTAGAATTATCGGCCACCGGTACATACTCGCCTCTTCCGGAATGTTTAACCGTTGCGGGGTTCAGGCCTGTCGTCTGCATCATATAATTAAACACGGATAATGCACGTCCCGAACTCAGCTCATCATTATTGGAATATTTAGCGCCGGACATCGGTACGTTATCCGTATGTCCTTCTATTTCAATCGTACTCTGCGCATAACGCTCAAGTATGGCTCCCACCTGATCTAACACCGGCAGCGCCGCTTCTTTAAGTTCAACGCTTCCCGAATCGAAAAGCAATGAACCTTTCAAAGTAAGCTGCACATATTGTGCAGTAAATTCAATATCTATATCTTTATCAAGATTATTTTCTTCAAGAGCTTCCTCTATCTTCTCTGCAAGTTCTTCCGACTCTTCAAGCTGCGCTTTCTCTAATTCTGCCTGCGCACTGGCGACATCTTCAGAAACCGTCTCACCCGTATCCATCTTACCGGTGCTGTTTATATACTGATCCAATTCATTTAACTGGCTTACGCCGTTACTTATAAGTACTCCGTCACCAATTGCTGTGGCTCCGGCAGAGAAAATACTGAATGTCTGGTTAAAAGACGCTGCTATCATTTCAAATTTCTGTGCATCAACAGTTGACATCGAGAACAAAAGCACGAAGAAACAAAGCAACAGGTTCATCAAATCGGCAAAGGTAGACTGCCACGCGGGCGCGCCCGGTTTTACCTCATCCTCTTTTCTTTTAGCCATCTACTTCACCTCCGCCTTCCTCTTCGGAGCTTCCTCTGTCTGCCGGTGCAAGGAATGATTTCAGTTTTTCTTCTATAACACGCGGGTTTTCACCTGCCTGAATAGATAACAGACCTTCAATCTCAATTTCCTTTACCATCATCTCATCAGCATTCTTTTTCTTTAATTTACTTTCAACCGGCGCACAAATCCAGTTGGCAAGCAAAGAACCATACAATGTTGTGATAAGAGCGACAGCCATAGCAGGTCCGATAGCGGACGGGTCATCAAGAGCTTTCAACATGTTGATCAGACCAATCAGGGTACCGATCATACCCCATGCAGGACCCATGGCTCCCAAATCGCCCCAGAATCCGATCTTATCCTTATGCCTTCCCTCTACGCTGACTAACTCTGTTTCCATGATTGCACGGACAAGTTCAGGGTCTGTACCATCGACTACCAAAAGGATACCTTTCTGTAAGAATGGGTCATCGATATCTCCTGCTGCTTCTTCCAAGGAAAGCAGACCCTCTTTACGGGCTACGTTGGATAAATCAATAATTTTCTGAATGATTTCAGGAACATTCATCTGAGTTTCTTTAAGAACCAGCGTAAAACTCTTCAAACCCGCAACAAAGCTTTGTATTGAGTTACTTGCGAGAATACACATGAATGCACCACCAAATGTAATCAGTGCTGATGGAACATCGAGGAAACTTTTCAAGTTACTGAAAACAATCCTTGGTCCATCCTGCTCAAATACGATACCGAAAATAACCAATACAAAACATAATACTAAACCTAAAATTGAACCTAAATCCATAGTAGTATCACCTGTCTAAACAATATTTACACTAATCTGCAAAAATATCCTTTCTATACGATTTTACTAAATTTTTTACGTCTTGTCTACTTTCTTTTACAATTATTTTTCGTCCTGTTGTAAAAGAAAGTACCGTATCGGGTGTTTCTTCTACAAGTTCCAGCAAATCCGGATTGACAAGAATCTTAACACCGTTGATTTTGGTCACTTCTATCATAGTTTCAACCACTCCCTATAGTATTCTACCACATAAAAGTAAAAAGAGGAACCCAAAAGTTCCTCTTTCTTTAAGAATTATTTAACAAATTATCGTTTCAGATTAACAAGCTCTTCCAACAAAGTGTCGGAAACCGAAATAATACGGCTGTTAGCCTGGAAACCACGCTGAGTAGTAATCATATCAGTAAATTCAGAGGACAAATCAACATTACTCATTTCCAATACGCCGGATGTCATATAATCGCCGTCTGCAGTGATATCCTGACCTACTCCGTCGAATTCTCCGGAGTTCATGGTAGCTGAATAAAGGTTATCACCCTGCTTAGCAAGACCAGCCGCATTAGCAAATTTAGCTACGGCTATCTGTCCTAATACCTTGGTCTGATCGTTATCGTAATATCCTGTGATTACACCGTCCTGACCTATTTCAATACCGGTCATCGCGCCACGTCTTCTACCATTTCCGGTCTTAGCCTCATCATTTGCGCCTGATGTCATATTGGCTGTAGAAGTACCGCCGTTTCTAAAGTTAGTAAGCGCTGAGAAATCAATATTAATATCAGAAAAATGAGTAAGCGAAATTGCCTGCCCCTGTCTGGACGTCGCATTTTCGTTAAAGTCTAATGTAACGGCGTCAGTATCAGGACTTCCTACATAGGAGAAAAGTCCGGTATCCGTATCAAACACAAGTCTGTTTCCTATATAGGTAAATGTCTTGGTAATCTGAGCCTGACCGTCCGGGGAAACAAATTCGATCTTATAAGACGTATCCTCCGATCCGGCAAGTCCGTATGCCTCCAGCGGGTCTGCAATCTCATCACCGACGAAATATCCGGTATCTTCACTATACGTACCTTTCTTCGTCGCTTTAAAAGTCTGCTCAAAATCCATCTCAACGGAGCCGTCAGCCTTAACCGAAACCTTGGTAACATTTACTCCCGGGAAAGATTTCTTAAGTGAATCAGTCCATTTGTCCAAATCAGTCTTATTAGTACTGTCCGCTGTATCCGCCAGTTGACCGTCCGGACCAAAGTAATGATAATTTGTAACGGTTGTGGTTTGCGGAGGTGCACCTACGGTTTCAGTAACAGCTGCATATATAAGGTTAAAGTTAGGCGCCTGAAGTTCACTCTTAGACAGCTTGATCGTTCCCGCAACAGTTACGTCAGTTCCTTCAACAACCTCCAGTTTACCATCTGTAAGATTTGTTATACTTGTAGTCGTAGCTGCGTTAATCAGCTGGCTTGATGCATAACCGTCCAATATATTACCGGGATAATATTTCATAGAATATTTTCCGTCTTCATAAGTAGCCGTATCCAGCATGCGATAAAGAGATGTTTTTGTAATGGTGTCTTCACCACCGAAATTTGCAATTTCCTTAATGTCGCTGAGATTGAATGACTTAACAAGAGATGTTCCGTCCTCGTCAAGAATATCATCCAACTGCACATAATACTGACCTGCCTCATCCAGTGCATGAATACTGAACTTACCTGTATACATATAACCCAATGCATCATAGAATGAGAGGGTCATAATCTTACCTTCTTTGCTTTGAAGTGCAGGATCCAGTTTATCTACGATACCGCTGGCATAAGCCTGTGAAGTTGATTCCGGCGGATATACCAGATTTTCGCTTTTCATAACTCTTAAAGCTGATACTGTATCCTCAAGGATTTCTCCGGTTTCCTCATCTACCTGCCATCCCATAACAGTATAACCGGTGGATGACATAACAAGGTTTCCGGCGCCGTCTATCGTAAATGAACCGTCTCTTGTAAAGAAGTTCTCCTTACCGTTACTTACAACAAAGAAAGACTCTCCGGTAATCATAATATCAAACGGGTTATTTGTTGACTGTGCTGAACCCTGTGTTGTTATTGCCGTAGAAATAGCTCCGGTCTTAGCGCCAAGACCGATCTGTCTTGCGTTGATACCGCCTCGGCCGGTTGCAGCATTGGCACCGGAAGCTGACTGTGTTGTCTGATACAGCAGATCCTGAAATACCATTGACTGTGATTTATAAGCTGTTGTATTAACGTTTGCAATATTATTACCAATAACATCCATCCTTGTCTGGTGTGTTCTAAGTCCTGCCACGCCAGAGAACAATGATCTCATCATAATTAAATGACCTCCTTATATTCTAATGTGCCGTCTTGTTCCTTCTGTCAGTCGGGAACTTAAGCCTCCATAAAGGTCCGGCTAAATAATCACGGCTCCATCAATATTTGTATATACATTTTCGTCTGAATCTGTCTGGTCCATCGCCGTTATTACCGTCTGATTCGGTACATTAACAATAAATGCAAGTGAATCTACAATGACCAACGATTCGTTAATTCCTTTCGCACCGGCTCTCGCCATGCCCAGATTCAGGCGCTCTACCTGTTCCTCAGAAAGCTCTATATTTCTGTCTGCAAGCCTGTTTACGGCATGTTTGGAAAATTTAACTTCACTTACCTGCGGTTTTGTCTTCTGGGTTAAAATATCCTGAAAACTTAATCCGTTTCCCGTAGAAGTATCTTTTTTCGTCTGCCTGTTCAGGTTAAGGTATTGGTCCTGCAGCTGCTCTAAGGAAAGGAATCCGTTATTCTGAATCTTCATACCTTTCTCCTCCTTGAGATTACTGTGTATCCTTACTTATCGCCATCGGCATTATCGGTGTCTTTATCAGTGTCTGCATCATCATCTGTTGTATTACCATTAGCCTGAGCAGCCGCAAGTTTAAGCTCTTCCATTTTTGCGACGTATTTCTCAAGACCTTTTACGTAATCATCAGTAATGAACTTCTTATCGTAATCAGACATATTCTTAAACATCTCATTAACTTTTTCAACAGCTTCTTTATCGCTTATTGTCAGAACTGCAAGTGCAGGCAGCTTATTGTAAGCGTTAAGGAATTCAGCCGCTTTCTTATATCCCTCAAGATATACCGGGTCAGCTACTGTGTTAAGATCATCCATTGAGTACAACTCTCCGTTGATTGAGAGATATGCCTTGCCGTTTTCATAACGGACATAGTCTACATTTCCCTGTACCTGAGTTGTTCTTCCCTGACTGTCGGCAACCTCCATAAGTACCGTCTGTCCTACCAGACTTGAAGCTCTTGCCAGTTCAAGTGATGCGCTCATATTCTGCATCTGCTCAAGCTCTGAGAATGTTGCATACTGTGAAATATACTCCGTATTAGAAGTAGGCTCCAGCGGGTCCTGATATTTCATCTGAGCTACCAGAAGCTGTAAGAACTGATCCTTATCTACCGTGGAATTACTTTTCTTCTCATGTCCCTTGGCCAATGACGCTGCCGAAGTATCTTTTATAAACTCTTGTTTTTCATAATCAAAAGGCGCTATCATAAATATTCTCCTTTCTAACTGCATACGCTGTATGCGTTATATGTTTTAGTCTTACTAAGCTGTGTAATCAACCATATTGCCGCTCATCGCCATCATTTCTGCAGCTATTCTCTCGGAATCATCCATATCCTCCGGAAGTTCCTCTAAGTCAAGCTCGCTTAAATTGATGTTTCTACGACTCTTCTTACCGTTGTTTGCATTGTCGCTTTGCTGATTTTCTTCATTACCGGCAAAACTGTGGTCAAAACGATAATCCCCTACAGCAACTTCTACTTTGTCCACCTTAATGCCCTGTTCCTCAAACTGTGTTTTCAACTGAACAAGCTGGCTTTCGATTGCTGCTTTAACGGTTTCATTCTGTGCTATGAACTGGGCTGTAACCGTGCCTTCCTTAGCTGCGATCTGGACATGTACATTTCCAAGGCTCGCCGGATGCAAATGCAATTCCAGTTCCTGAACATCACTCTTAAGATTAATTTTCATGGACTCCATAATCTGGTTCATGATATCCTCGGTGCTGACATAACGCTCCATCACAGGCTGTTGCGGAATTTCGTTAAAACTCGGCTGTTCTATCGGATTTTGCATCATAAGGTTTCCTGACATATGGTCTTCACCCTTATTTTCATTCTTGCTGTTTCCGAATAAATCCCCGCTATCCGGTTTGTTCTCAGATTTGTTCTGTGTTTCAGGCGCTGCCTTCACTTCTTCTTTAGAACTCTGTTCTCCGCTTACATCATCAACTTTAACCTTAACTTCAACAGTCTCACCATCTTTGTGTACAGTTACCGCATAATCTTTCATACCTTCAAGATTAACTTCAGGTTCCTTATCAGATTGACCGGTAAATTCTTCAGGTACAATCTCCGATTCAGCTGTAGTATCAACCACTGCCATATCAGCAATAAGTGTACTCAGTTCTTCCTCAGAAAGACCTAACTGCGTCTGCAGCTCCTCAAGCGTAGTCTCTACCATATCCAGCATATTCTGAAGATGTCCGTAAAGTTCTCCATCTGTTAAAATGGATAAGTTGCCTTCATTTCCGGATAACGCAATAAGAAGCTGTTTCATGTTCTCCGGGTCAAAAAGCTGCACTGCACTAAGACCAAGAATTTCCATTATTTCTTCAACTTCTTCAATGGTAATTCCCATTTCATCCGCAACCGCTTCTACCAGTTCCTCTCCGGCTTCGGATACCACATCCTTATCCGCATCGGAAACCGCTTTGTCCGAAACAGTATTATCTGACGCTGTCTTGTCGGAAATATTGTTTTCAGACATCTTCTCGTCAGAAACGCCTTTGCCGGACATATCCTTGTCGGTCTGCTTTGCTGTGTTGTTCTCTGACTTCTGCGTAGACTGCGTCGAACTGCTCTTAAGGCTGCTCTGATTAGACGAATCCGAAGCTGCAACTGTAACAGACATATTCTTGCTGCTTACCGTAGACACAGCATTGGACGTCTGAACATTTGTCTGGCCGGCTGCCTGAGAGCTTACCCTGTTCATGACCATGTCAAAAGAATCTTTCATCAATTCTTCTTGTTTGTCACCTAAGGTATTGCGGCTGTCGGTAACTGCCGAAGTCTGATTCATGATGTTTGCAAGCACATTTAAATTGTTGTTTACAGGTATGCTTGACATCTACCTTCCTCCTTCCTTTAGTTTTCAAGGTTCTATGCCTAATAGCATTTATTTATATAAAACGTGTCGCCACGCAATATATCTCTTAAAAATTATATCGTAAAATTTATGTTTTTTCTTTAGTCCGGATCCATAATTCTGGCAATTCTTGCCGCAAACTCAGGATCCATGGCTGCCATAATAGCACCTCTCTTATCAGCGCTGATCTGATTAAGTATTTTAGCTGCCAACTCCATATCCGCCGTCATTTCCTCTAAAATATTAGCTGCCGAAGCAGGCTCCATTGATGCAAATGCCTGGGCATAGTCCTCAAGTTCGGCATTCACCTGTACCTGTTCCACTACCTGCTTATAAAGGTATTCTGCGGTTGTAGGATCTATCTCTTCATAATATTTCTTATATTCATCTATGCCCGGTCCATTTTCCGCATAGACCACTTCTTCATAAAACTCAGTCTTAATTCTTTCAAATTCAACCTGAGCATCCTCAAAAGTCTGAAGTCTCTCTATCTCGGCCTTAAGTTCCTCAACTTCCTCTGCACTTACATTACCTGCCGACTGCGCCTGTTCTAATTCCAATTCCAGTTCCCTGATATAATCAACCGCCTGACGCAGGCTCGTATAACCTCCGTAAGACTCTGTATCATCCGTAGAAACAACACTCTCCGCAGGAAGAATCTTATTAACTACCGGCACATCCTTAAGCACCGGTGCAAGTACGTTAGAACCAAAGCCGCCCACATCCAGCTTAACAAGCAGACAAAGTATTGCAATCCAGATTATTACAATAACAAGTGTTACCAAAAAAACGGATGCTCCGCCTGCTTCTTCGTCCAGCTCAGCTTCCTGTGCTGAAATTTCTTTTGCACGTTTTTTAGCCTCTTTTTTCTGCGCTTTCTGTTCGTTCTTTATTTTCTTACGCTCTTCCTTGAGCCTTTTTTTCTCCGCTTCTGTATCTACAGCTTCATTTAAAATATCTGCCATTCTATGACCATGCCCCTTTCCTAGGTTTATCCCCTCTTGTGCCCATAGGTATAGCTTGTCAGCTCGTCTACTTCTTTGCTTTCTTTTGCATTTTCTTCCCGAATAAACTGTTCAAATGCTTTCTCACGCAGTTTCTCCTGTCCTTTACGCTCTTTCATTATTTCTTCGAGCTTCTCCCTTGCTTCTTCAACCTTTTTCTCGGCCTTCCGCACATTTTCCTTCTGCGTTTCTATCAATTCGTCCATACGCGCTATTGCATATTCGTTATCTCTTAAACTCTGTACCTTTAAGGAATCTAATCTAATTCTCCGGCCTTCGTCCAGATAATAATTCTTTCTGTCAAAAAGCCTCTCTAAGCATTCCTCTTCCTCCATAAGTCTGTGCTGGGCCTGCCCCAGTTCCATTTTAGCCTGAGTTTCCATCTGATTTTTAATGTTCAGAATACTCTGCATCCTATATACGAACTTTGCCATGTGCCTTCAGCCCTTTTACTCTTCAAATAATGCTTCCAGTAACTTTAGTTCTTCATTATAATCAAATTTAGCGTCAACTTCCTGCATAAGATAATCGTTGACAGCATCAATTTTTTCTATTGCATAATCAATATTCGGATTGCTGCCCTTCTTATAGGCGCCGATATTGATAAGGTCTTCTGCTTCATTATATGTAGCAAGCACGTTTTTGAGCTTACCTGCCGAGGTCTTGTGCTCTTTCGGAACTATCTGGCTCATACAACGTGAAATACTCTGCAACACATCAATTGCCGGATAATGGTTTTTATGTGCAAGCTTACGATCCAGCATAATGTGCCCGTCCAGAATACTTCTTGCCGTATCGGTAATAGGTTCATTAAAATCATCTCCATCTACCAGTACCGTATAAAGTCCTGTAATGGAGCCCTTGTCTGAGCGCCCCGCCCTCTCCAAAAGCTTAGGCATCTCAGAATATACACTGGGCGGATATCCCCTTGATACCGGCGGTTCCCCGCTTGCCAAACCTATTTCCCTCTGTGCCATAGAAAAACGGGTCAGGGAATCCATCATCAACAAAACATCCTTGCCCTGATCCCGAAAATACTCCGCAATAGCGGTCGCTGTCTGCGCAGCTTTCTTTCTCTCCATAGCCGGCTTATCTGATGTTGCAACTACTACAACCGAACGCATCATGCCTTCCGGCCCTAAATCTCTCTCTATAAATTCTCTTACTTCCCTGCCGCGCTCTCCGATTAAGGCAATAACATTTATGTCTGCCTTAGTATTGCGCGCAAACATTCCCATCAGGGTAGACTTTCCAACGCCGGAACCTGCAAATATTCCTATTCTCTGTCCTTTGCCTATAGTCATCAGACCGTCTACAGCCTTTACCCCAAGAGGAAGCACTTCATCTATAATCTCCCTGGACATTGCATCCGGCGGCGCTGCTTCCATCGGATAGCTAAGTGCCAGATCATCCATGACCACATCATTACATCTGCCAAGTCCGTCAAGCACCTTTCCAAGCAGCTCATTACCCACCTTCACCGAAAGGAGTTTATTCATATTTTCCACTACACAACCGCTGCCAATGCCCTCGGTTTTTTCAAAAGGCATGAGCAGGGTCTTTCTTTCCTTAAAGCCTACTACCTCAGACATAATAGGAGGCAGCTCCTTATCTGCGGGGAATATCATGCACAAATCCCCCAGCCTGGCTTCCGGTCCTGCAGATTCTATGGTAAGACCTACCACATTCTCCACACGTCCCTTGTTTTTGTAAAATATATTATCTTTAATGTTGCTGTATTTTGTAAAGTCTATCATAATATTTTATTCTCAGTCCTTTTCAAAAGACAACAGTTTAAGTTTCTTTGTCAATTCCTCTAACTGGGTCCCTACGCCGCAGTCAAAAATTCCGCCGTCCGTCTCTATCATACATTCATTCTTACGAAGGGTTATGTCTTCTATAACCTCTACCATACCTCTGCCGCCTACGGCAGTCTCCGTCAGACTTTTTTTCTGCTGACTGACATACTCATAATCATCCTGAGATACATGTACTATAAAGGTTTTGCTGCTGTCAAGCCTTCTTAATGTTGAATCAATCAAATGTACCAGAATATCCTTGTCATTTTCCAGATTTACATTGAAAATATGACGGTAAATGTCTGTAATAGTATCTATAAACTTAGGCTCAAGCTCATCTATTAACTGGTCATACTCTGCTTCCAGCCTTGCTTTCTCAGCCTCCAGTTCGCTCTTCATCCTGTCAGCCTCATTCTGTGCCATCTGAAGCCCTTCAGCATACCCGCTGTTTCTGCCCTCTTCTATAGCTGCACGTTTTTCTGCATCTATTTCACTTCTTGCAATGCTTTTAATCTGCTCTACTTCTTCTCTTGCAGCCTCTAATTCAGCGTCAATCTGCGCTCTGATTTCTTCTAAAGTAGGACCTTCCGGTTCCGTATCTTCCGGAGCTTTCAGCACATTTCCGCTTTCGGTATCGTCTCCATACTCCAAAGCATCAATCCGCTCTGCGCCAAGACCTCCCGTAAATCCCTCTTCGCCTGCAGAAACGGCCGCCGCACGCTTTCTTCTGCGCGCTTCCTCTTCCATCTTCTCAGCTATTCGCTCATTGCTGTCAATAACCAGTTTGTCTTCATTTTGTACTACTACCCAGGCTGATTTATATATATTTTTATTATACAATAATCTCGTCACCTCCACCTCTGGAGATAACAATTTCTGCAGAGTCTTCTAACTTCCTGATGATATTTACAATCTTCTGCTGTGCTTCCTCTACATCTTTCATACGGACAGGACCCATGAATTCCATATCTTCCTTGATCATAACAGCAAGAC
>CAMWKB010000023.1 GCA_947174705.1 uncultured Lachnospiraceae bacterium | reverse complement strand
GATTTTAGTTTTTGACAACTGAATCCGAATATATAATATCCTTTATATATCATACATTCTATATCGGGAATTTACAATACGCATCTGTTACAATTCTAAGCTGTAATTCTCACAGCCCACTTGAAAAATATAAAAAACGCTTTATGATTGGAATTTTAATAAAAATCTGTTATAATAAAGAATATGTTTATGCACAATTAGTAACAATCCGCATTATTGTGTTGCATATTTTGTATAAATGACAGAAATTAACGACAAATAATCAGGAAAGGTTTCGTAAATATGAATAACGGACAGATACATACTCCCATCGAAAAGGGCAAATTTATAGCGTTTGAAGGAATAGACGGGAGCGGAAAAAGTACTCAGATTCAGCTGCTGAATGATAAACTGAAATCAGAAGGCATTTACTGTTACACGACAATGGAACCTACTGATTCTCCTATTGGCTCATTGATCCGCCAGATTCTGACAGGCAAAATAAAGACCGATAATAAAGCATTAGCCGCATTGTTCGCTGCAGACAGGCTGGAGCATTTACTAAATGACGATAACGGAATTTTGACCAAAATTTCAGACGGTACAACGGTAATTACAGATAGGTACTATTTTTCTTCTTATGCCTATCATAGTGTTGATGCACCTATGGATTGGGTAATTACGACCAATGAGCAGAGCCAAAATATTCTCCGGCCTACTGTTACGATTTTCATAGATGTTGACCCTGATACCGCAATTGACAGAATCAAACAAAACAGGGCTCATCAGGAACTTTTTGAGAAAAAATCAAGATTAGTAAAAGTACGTGAGAAATATTTAGAAGCATTTGAAAAACTCTCGGATGTCGAGAAAGTTATTATTATAAACGGAAACCGCCCACAGGAAGTAATTGCCGCAGATATATGGGAAAAAATAAAGGGTTATTTTTTGTAAGCTTCAGTAAGGCAGGTGGCAATTATGCTGTCAATAGCAGTATGCGACGATGAAATTATAGAATGTTGTAATATCGCAGGAAAAATCAAGGGAATTTTAGACGAAATGAAAGTTCCCTGTATTTTGCGTCAGTTTGGCAGCGGACAGGAACTGTTACGGACGCCGGAAGTTTTTGACATTATTTTTCTGGATATTATTATGCAGGATTTGGACGGAATGAAGACTGCAAAGCTTTATCGTAAGAAAGCGGCAGATAAGATGCTCGTTTTTATATCCTCGAGCAGAGACTATGTGTTTGAAGCCTACGATGTAGAGCCCCTTCATTATTTATTAAAGCCGCTTGATGAAAGCAAACTGAAAAGAGTCCTGCAAAAAGCCGTTACCAAAACAGAAAGTCAGTCTCAGGAATTTCTTGTCGTCAGTAAGGAACGGCAGAAAAAGAAAGTATTCTTAGATGACATTTATTATTTTGAAATAAAAGGAAGAAAGATAGATATTCACGGAACAGAAGGGCTTTTTACTTATTACGGGCAGATTGGGCTTTTAGAAAACAGCCTGCAGGGAAAAGGCTTTTTCAGGTGCCATAAAGGCTACCTTGTCAATCTGAAATACGTTGATTCATATAACAGACAGGAAGTAATTCTTGACAATGGCGAAAGACTTATAATTGCCAAAAGGCGGTATGAACAATTCTGCATGGAAATACTTGAGTATATGAGAAAAAGCGGGGGCATTATATGACGTGGGTGCCGGATTATATGGAAATTATATTATCATTGCCTTACACAATAGGTAATGTATGGGCAATTGATGTATTTTGCAAAAAATATTTAGAAGTGTCAAAAGAGAAGGAAAAGTTATTTCTTCTTTTTCTTTTTATCGGCAAAATGTCACTGTCTGTTCTTAGTGTATTTTGTGGCCTCCCCTTTATTATCCATGCCTTATTTCGTCACGCCCTGGTTATAGGACTGGTAATGCTGTTCTTTCAGGCAGACTGGGAGAAAAAGTTATTGGCAGCCTCGATATCAATTACCGTCATAACATTGGTTGTGGATTTCTGCGACTCTTTTCTATCAGTACTAGTACTTTTCATACTGCATAATATAAAGGGTATTCCGATACCTATTATAGAAGTACGGGAGGCATATCTGACTGCATATATTGCTTCTGCCATAGCTGTATTTATGCTCATATGGCTTTCAAAACGTCTTAAATACGTCTTCTACCCCAAAATAAAAAAATGGTATATCACAATATCCGTTCCACTGCTTGCTGTTACAACAATGATTGATATTGAAGGATGGGGGGCAGAGCACGGGATACTTGTTCGCAGCGGTGGAAATTTGAGCTTGTATTACGACCAGCTTTTCAGTTATATAGGAATCTTCGTATTTACGGCGCTATCTATGTTTGCGACGGTATTCTATGTATTTGGAATGAGCAGAATTTATTTGGAACAGGAAAAAAGCAGTCAATATCATTCCCGAATTGCGGCCTACAAAATGCTGGATGAGCAATACAGCCAGTCAGAACGGCTGAGACACGATATGAAAAATCATGTTATCGCTTTATCAGGATTACTTAAAAACAGAGAACTTGAAAAAATGAATGACTATCTGGAAAATATGAAAGACAGCGGCAATCTGGGAAACTGCGAGGAGATTACAGGAAGCAGGGTTGTGGATGCCCTCCTTTATCAAAAGCGAAAAGTTGCAGAACAAAACAACATAGCCTGGGAATGTGATGTACAGATTTCGGAAATATGTCGCATTAATGAATTTGACCTCTGTGTATTATTCGGCAACCTATTGGATAATGCCCTGCAGGCATGTGAGAGATTACAATGCAGTAATTCTGTCAACGATTCTGATTCTTTTATTGATATTCGGGCTAAGGCTGTTAAAAAATGCTTTTTATTAGAAGTAAAAAACAGCACAAATGCTGCAGATGTTCCCGAAATCGGATATACCGGTAAGAATAACATCTCGCGGCATGGAGCTAGGTCTATCATCAAGAATAACGTCTCAGGGCATGGAATAGGCCTGTTAAATGTGAAAGATGTTGTGTACAAATACAATGGCGCTATAAATATGAACGTAGAAAACGGTATTTTTGTAATTTCAATCCTGCTTCCGTTAAATAATACCGCACATGACATCAATAAGACCATTTGAAACATTAAACTTATGCAGTCTGTTTATTCGCCGAAAAAATATGTGAGGGCATAATGCCCAAGTTCACGGAATATGGGAGGGCGCATCATGAACACTAAAACAATGGAAGGCCTTATCGGCGCAAGAACTAATATGGATTTGGTAAATACTCCTATGCGGGTTTTTAAGGAAGCCAGAAGAAAAGGCGATTTAGGAGCAATGGAAAGGGCTATGGGGTATGTCAATGACTTTGAGGACAAAGCATACGATTATAAGAATGTTGCCAATGAGGGCATGAAAGAGGAAGCTAAGGATTTAAGGGAAAAAGAAAAATTAGAACTTGAAGAAACTATTGAAAAGCGCAGGGAAGAACGTAAGGAACTGGAGGAAAAGACCTCTGCAGATAAAGGCACTGATACTGTAGAAATAAGCGAAGAAGGCAAGGCATTGCTTGATGAGAATATAGATTTGGATAGTACGACTTATGTTACATCAAATAGTGCGACTGCAAGCGAACCAGTGATTTATACAAGTACAGGGAATGTGAGTCAGAATGAGCAGAGCGTTGAGGTTTCGGTTTCTGTGTAAAAGGACTCCTAATCGTTCAAACAAATAGAGGGGACGTTCAGTCCCCTCACATATCAAATCACAGCCTAATCTCCACCTGAATCCCTCCATCCAGCCTTTCCACATCTGTCTTAAATGCCTGTCCATCTGCCTTATCGCCGACTATACTGCCATAATGCGTAGGAATTACCGCTTTAGGCTTCAAACCTGCAATATATTCCGCCGCCTGCTTCTTATCCATCGTATAGTGTCCGCCGATTGGAATAATGGCAACATCGCACTGCACTTTCTTAATATCTTCATTCACATCCGTATCACCGGCTACATAATAACGGATATCATCCATTTTTACCACATATCCCTGCCATTTCTTACTCTTTGGATGGAATGGTTTAAGCTTATTATACGCAGGAATAGTTTCTATTGTAATATCCCCCTGTTCATGTGTCTCATTAGGATTATAAAAAACACAGTTATCAGAAGTAAGTCCCTGAGTGGAAAGAACTTGCTTTTTCATAGATTCCGGTGCAACCAGAATAGTGTTTTCTTTCTTTAACTTCATTATAGACTCCGGCTCAAAATGATCATAATGCTCATGTGTGATAAAAATCATATCTGCATCATGCCTGTCCGCTTCTATCTTAAAGGGATCAAAATATAGTATTTTTGAGCCCTCTATCCGAATACTGCTCTGTGTGTTAACTGTAATATTATTTAAATTCATATGTCAATCCACCTTCCTTAATTTTTATATTTTTGTATACATTCGTTATCTATGCTGTACTTCCGTATGCATTTATTCTTTAATCTCTATATTCTTCGTAGCAACCACATCAATTCCTGTACCCGCAATATTTGTAACAATAACATCTCCTATACGGATTGGTGCCTGAACCTCCACATTTTTAAGCGCCCTGACGCAATCAAAGATTTTTCCTTTAGGAATATCTTCTCTTGTCTTAACGGATACCATATCCGACTTTCCACCTGTAACTCTTACTGTCGATGTTACGATTCTGGTTGGATTACTCACTTCCTTTTGTGCATAAACTTCTCCGCGTTTGCAGGTATTCCCACTTATGTTAACCACTTTGTCTCCATTCATTTCAACAGTAAGGGCACACCCCATAGGACAATTGATACAGGTCAGATTTCTAACTTCCATTTCTATACCTCCTCAATCCTTAGCGTTATCGTTTTCAAATCCGGATACTGTAAAAGCTGGTCTCTGGTCAGCTTTATATCTTCCATCTCACCCGGTGCAACAATCTGACGTCTTTTATTAATCACACTTTCGCCATCAAAGTCTACTCTAATGTAACAGTTTTTATATACACTACCCACACGAAAGCGAACCGTTAGATTTTCTTTCATATGTGAAACTCTAATCTTCTCCGGCACCGTGTATCTGACGCCTGAATCCGGTTTCAGGATTACCTCTTGTCCCGCATCTTTTTCCAGAATTACACCTTTCACGTAGTCGGCAGCATTCTTACCGGCGGCTGCCGCCTCTTCCGATACGTAGTCCACCAGATCATGTACATGAAGCACATTGCCACAGGCGAACACTCCGTCTATATTCGTCTCCAGACTTTCATTTACTCTCGGGCCTGAGGTAACCGGATTTATATCCACGCCCATTCCACGCGAAAGTTCATTCTCCGGTATTAATCCGACTGACAAAAGAAGTGTGTCACAGGAATAAAACTCTTCCGTACCCTGAATCGGTTTTCCCTTATCGTCTACTTCTGCAATCGTCACTCCTTCTACACGCTCTCTGCCCTTGATATCTACCACCGTATGACTGAGCTTTAAGGGAATATCATAATCATTCAGGCATTGCACAATATTTCTCTTAAGTCCGCCCGAATACGGCATAAGTTCCGCCACAAGTTTGACCCTGGCGCCTTCTAAAGTCATTCTTCTTGCCATTATCAGCCCTATATCACCTGAACCAAGTATAACAATCTCCCTGCCCGGCATAAAGCCTTCGATATTAACAAGCCGCTGTGCAGTACCGGCAGAATATATTCCGGCAGGCCGATAACCCGGTATATTAAGCGCACCTCTGGGTCTCTCCCGACAGCCCATAGCCAGAATCACCGCCTTTGCCTGAATCTCAAACAATCCTTCGACCCTATTCATCGCCGTTACAATCTTTTCGGAACTGATTTCCATTACCATCGTATTTAATTTGTAGTCTATACCCAAGTCTTTAACCTGTTCTATATAGCGGTCCGCATATTCCGGTCCCGTCAGTTCTTCTTTAAATGTATGAAGCCCGAAACCATTATGAATACACTGGTTTAAAATACCGCCCAGTTCTTTGTCTCTCTCCAGTATCAAAATACTGTCTATCCCGTTTTTCTTAGCGGAAATGGCAGCCGCAAGCCCCGCCGGTCCTCCGCCAATTATTACAATGTCGCAGTATATCATAATTTACCCCCTACAACACAACCTTAATTGTTCATACAACATTCTCGCAGCGATTATTATCTTTCCGCTGATGGATTAGAATACATCTTTATTTGTCCCAACAACAAGCTTAGAATCTCCACCGGATTTTGTAATGTCAAACATAGGCTTATTACATTCTCTTGCCAGAATCTCCATCGTTCTGGGTGCGCAGAAACCGGACTGACACCGTCCCATTCCGGCTCTTGTCCTGCGTTTCACGCCGTCTAAGGATTTTGCCCCAAGGGGGCGCCTTATTGCATCAATAATCTCGCCTTCCGTAATCATTTCACAGCGGCATATAATATTTCCATAGGCAGGATTTTCCCGAATCAAGGTATTTCTTTCTTCCATACTAAGCGTATCAGGTTTCGTAATGCCCTTTCTTGTAGAGATAAAATCATCTTTTTCCTCAAGCCCCATCTTCTCTTTTATAAGTCCTGCAACCATTTCCCCGATAGCCGGACTGCTTGCAATTCCCGGAGACTCAATACCTGCACAGTCTATAAATCCCTTCGCATCTTCTACTTCTCCTATAATAAAATCGTCTCCTTCTTCGTGGGCGCGAAGACCGGCAAAAGATGTAATCACCTGCTTCACCGGAATATTTTTTACACTCATACCCGCCTTCTCAAGCACCTGAGACAGCCCATCCGAGGTTGTATTTGTTCCTTCCTTATCTTCCACATCTATAGCCGTTGGTCCAAGCAAAAGATTTCCATGTACGGTAGGCGTAACCAGAATACCTTTTCCTAATTTACCCGGCAGTGAAAAAATTGTCCTGTTCACGTGTCCGCCCGCTTCCCTGTCTAACAGGCAGTAATCTCCCCGTCTGGGTATAATACGGATTTTCTTTTCGCTTACCATATTATGAAACTTATCCGCATAAACGCCTGCCGCATTTACCACATATTTTGCCTTGAACACTCCTTTACTTGTATGCAGTTCATAGCCCTCAAATTCGTCCGGACCCGCTTCCAGTTTCTTTATATCTTTTACTTCGGTATCAAACTTAAACTCGACTCCGTTTATATAAGCATTTTCAGCCATAGCAATATTTAATTCAAAAGGGCATACAATTCCCGCCGTAGGCGCATATAGTGCCGCAAATACATCGTCTGTAATATTCGGCTCCATCTCAAGCACTTCTTCTTTATTCAGAATACGTAGATCCTTAACACCGTTTGCCACACCTCTTTCATAAAGAGCCTGTAAGCCCGGTAATTCATCTTCACCGCGGCATATTACAAGCGATCCGCTCTGCTTATATGCAAAATCCAGTTCATTTGCAAGAGAAGGCATTTTCTCATTTCCACGCACATTTAGCTTCGCCTTTAAAGAGCCTGTAGCCGCATCATAACCGGCATGCACAATAGCGCTGTTTGCCTTAGACGTTCCACAGCACACATCTTCTTCTTTTTCAAGCACACATACTTTAGCTTTATATCTGGACAATTCCCTGGCCGTTGCCGCACCAGAGACGCCTGCTCCAATGATAATAACATCATACATGTTATATAGAATCTCCTTTCACTCAATACCTCTCTTCGATAATTGCGAAGCACCCATATGACTGTATTGGTCAATGAAAACTAATCCTCCTTAGCCCATCCGTAAGCATATTTTACCGCTTTTTCCCAGCCACTAATCCTATCTTCCCGCTCTTTATTTTCAATAGACGGCTTAAAAATACAGTCACTTGTCCAATTCTTAATAACATCTTCTTTGCTCGCCCAATATCCCACAGCAAGCCCTGCAAGATAAGCGGCTCCCATTGCTGTTGTTTCCACACATTTAGGGCGGATTACCGGAACATTGACTATATCCGACTGGGTCTGCATCAGGAAATTGTTGGCGCTTGCGCCTCCATCAACCTTAAGGGATGTAATTTTAATATCAGAGTCCGCCTCCATAGCCGTAAGGACATCGTTTACCTGATATGCTATGGAATCCAGTGTTGCACGAATGATATGATATTTATTTACACCGCGCGTAATTCCTACTATGGTTCCCCTGGCATACTGGTCCCAATATGGCGCTCCAAGCCCTGTAAATGCAGGAACCACATAGCAACCGTTTGTATCTTTTACCTTCTTAGCCATGTATTCCGAATCCATCGCAGAATCTATGAGTCTCATCTCATCACGCAGCCACTGTACCGCAGCGCCGGCTACAAATATTGAGCCTTCCAATGCATAATTTACTTTGCCGTCAAGTCCCCATGCAATCGTCGTTACCAGACCGTTATTGGAAAATACCGGTTTTTCACCTGTATTCATAAGAAGAAAACAGCCGGTTCCGTACGTATTTTTAGCCTCTCCCTGTGTAAAGCAGGTCTGACCGAATAATGCTGCCTGCTGGTCTCCCGCTGCCCCTGCTATCGGAATCGCCCCTCCGAGAAAAGATGCATCCGCTTCTCCGTAAACATGACTGGACGGTTTTACCTCAGGAAGCATACACTTAGGAATATTTAATTCCGCCAGAATCTCATCATCCCATTCCAGCGTGTTGATATTAAACATCATGGTACGCGATGCATTAGAATAGTCAGTCACATGTACCGCACCCTTTGTCAATTTCCAGATAAGCCATGTTTCTACCGTACCAAACAACAGTTCTCCATTTTCGGCTTTCTCTCTTGCTCCCGGAACATTATCCAGAATCCACTTTACCTTTGTTGCCGAAAAATAAGCATCTATAACAAGTCCCGTTTTTTGCTTAAACTTCTCTGTAAGTCCTTTTTCCTTCAGCGCATCACACTCTTTGGACGTTCTCCTGCACTGCCAGACAATCGCATGATATATCGGCGCACCGGTGTTTTTATCCCACACAATAGCCGTCTCCCTTTGATTGGTAATACCGATTGCGGCAATTTCATCCGCACCGGCGCCTATCATGTTCATTGCCTCTACCGCTACCCCTAACTGGCTTGCCCAGATTTCATCCGCATCATGTTCAACCCAGCCCGGCTGTGGGAAATACTGTGTAAATTCCCTCTGTGCCACGCTGCACATCTCACCCTTTTCATTGAACAAAATACATCTGTTACTGGTGGTTCCTGCGTCCAATGCCATAATATATTTTGCCATAATCGTTATACCTCCTGTTACATTATATTTTAGTCCGCCAAGCATAAAACCCCATATATCTTATATATTCAGATTATAACAGAAAAATCCGATGTATTCTACTTTGAATACATCGGATTTTTAAGTCTGATAATATTTTATTTTCTTCCTAGCCTACGTAATCGCTTTAACGACATCCGCCATCCGGATAGTCGTCTGTCTATGTGCAATCATTATTACGGTTTTCTTACTTTTAAGTCCGTTTATTGCATCCGCAACCATTTTTTCGGATTCATTATCAAGTGCGGAGGTTGCCTCGTCCATAAGTATGATTGGTGCGTCTTTTAATATGGCTCTTGCAATGGCAATCCTCTGACGCTCCCCTCCGGACAGGCTGTTTCCCCTGTTTACCAGTATTGTGTCATAGCCGTTTTCAAGTCGCAAAATGAACTCATGCGCATTGGCCAGTTTTGCAGCTTCTATGACTTCCTGCTCAGATGCGTCCGCTCTTGCATATCTGATATTATCCATAATGCTCACATTATACATATATGGCTCCTGAGGCACATATGCTATCAGCGCTCTTACCTTTGACAGTCCGAGCTGTTTTACTGATTTTCCAAAAAGAAAAACGTCGCCGCTTTCTATTGTATAAAAACCTAATAACAGCTTTGCGAGTGTACTCTTGCCACAGCCTGATGGGCCGGTAAGTGCGATCAGTTTATTAGCTGGGAATTCATATGAAGCATTGCTAAATAACTTTTCCTTATCCTGATACCCAAAAACAATATTCCGATACTCTACGGCATTTTCATCTCCCGCCGCCTGCCTAAACGCGTAATCGGAAACCGGCTCTTTATTTTCTTCAGGCAGCGCTAAAAAATCAAATATCCTTTCCGCATATGCTATACGGTTAACAAGTTCCGGAAAATTTTTCCCAAGCTGCAAAAACTTCCAGCTAAGCGATGTGTATAACGTATATATTGCCGCCACTTCGCCAATGGTTGATAAACCCTGCCCTACAAATATAATTCCGATGACAATAAACATAAGCGCACATAACAGGTCAAAACCGCCATTAAGCGTCTCTAACAAAGCCCCAAGGCACATTCTTACTCTTTGCGCGGCTGTATACTCATCATTTATTTTTTCATATTTTAAAACGCCTGTGTGGTTAGTATCGTATATTTTACTAATAGCCGCACCTGCAATCATATTAGAAAGCACATTTGTCATCAGCATATTTTTTTCAGATAGTCTCTTTCCTACTGCCTTCATAGGTTTAGAAAGTAATGTATTTATTAAAAACAGCATCATATTAAAAACAATCAATACTATTGTCATAAACGGATTAATAATCATCATTGCAATAGCAAAAACAGTAACAGAAATAATAGGAGCCATTACCCTTCTTAATCTTGCAGAAAATATATTCGACGCCATATCCGTATCATAAAGCAGTTTGGATAAGATTTCCCCGCTATGATGCTTTTCATAATAAGTCATAGGAAATCTCATTGACTTCTCAAATACAAGTATCTTTAATTTTAAAGTCATTCTCTTTGCTTCATTGTTATAAACGCACATAAAGACACTTGATAAGGCAATCGTGGCAACTCCCGCAACAATTGTAATTATCATTGCCGTCTTACTCTCAGTTACGCTTCCTTTACCCGCACAATCAAACACTATTTTCATAAATACTGAACCTGTGACTTCAAACAAGGCACCCAGCGCTGTCATCATAACGATTGCAAGAAGGTACAGAGGAAGTCTATTTTCCATCATCTTCAGACTTTTTATCAAGCTCTTCGTAATACTCATTAATTATGCCCCTCCTTACCATACAATGCTGCATATAAGCCATTTTGTTTTATCAGTTCTTCATGGCTGCCTACTTCAACAATCTCACCCTGATTCAGACAGTAAATCCTATCTACGTTTTTTATCGTGGAAAGCCTGTGTGCAATTATAATAACCGCTCTTTCGTCGCTTTCTGAAAGTGTTTTGCTAATGATTTTCTCCGTCTCTTCATCCAATGAGGATGTAGGTTCATCTAATAAAATGAGCGGAGCATTTTTATATAACGCCCTTGCAATAGAAATTCTCTGGCGTTCCCCGCCGGACAGCTTAACGCCCCTTTCCCCAACTTCCGTATCAAATTTATCCGAAAGCTCGCAGATTTTTTGGTATATGCCGGCGCTTTTACAAGCTTTTTCCGCCTTATTAAGGTCCATATCCTTTGAACCGTATACCACATTTTCCAATATTGTTTCGGGAAATAAAAATGAATCCTGCGGCACATATGAAATCAAACTTCTTGCCGCATTGATATCCCATTCTGAAAACGGCTGTCCGCATAGGTAATATTCTCCTCCGCTTACCTGTTCAAATCCGCATAATAACTTAAACAGCGTAGACTTTCCTGCCCCAGAAGGACCGACTATAGCTATCCTTTCTCCCTTTTTTATGCTTATATCTATACTTTTTAAAGTCCTGCCTTCATCAGACTGTTTATCATCACCTGCATATGTAAACGATACATTTTTCATTTCAATAAGATTTTTAGCACTCTCTGATTCATTACCTGTATAGCTGCTGCTTGCTTCTTTTGGCGTAGCAATCAGAGCTTCGATTCTTTTTACCGAAATCATCATCTCTCTGGCATCTATTACGCGAAAAGGTAATTCGCTAAGAGGAGACGAAATCTTCCCAAACAGCACGAGAAACGCCATAAGCTCACCTACCGTAATTACATTTTTAAGTACAAGAAATAAAACTATCAGAGAACAGATAATGGACGGCACCCATTTAATTGCCTGAACAAGCCCATTTGCCAAAGCCTGATATCTATTTCTTGAATATTCATTTTTTAGTATCTCATCCGCCTTAAGCGTAACCCTCTTGCCCAGTACTTCCTCTATCCCATATGCTTTTGCAACTTCAATTCCCTCTATATTATCCAGCGCAATATCTGCCAGTTCATCGTACTTTCCTCTACGTTTTTTCGCCAATTCATTGATTCTTTTGGCGATAATCTCACTTGAAAAGATAACAACAGGAAATGTGACAATAATTCCTGCAAAAATAAGCCAGTTCATTTTGATAAGGGCAATACTAATCGTAATAATGGAAACCGTATACTGCAATATATCAGGGAGTATCTCTGATAACAGCGTTCCCATATCACTAATGTCTGATGTAAGTTTATTAATTACGGTTCCAGCATTTTTTTCAAAAAAACCGTAATGTATCTTTTCTAACGATTCCACTGTGATGTTTTTACAATCTCTTTGCACTTTGATACTGAACGATTCACCCATGAGTGTTTTTACAAAAGTCAGAATCATTGACACTATAATTATCCACATTGTCCTATAGGCTAAATTTCCAATATCAATAGCGTTTCCGTCCATTATAGTGTTTATGGCATCTGTGATAAGCTCTGAACCCTTAATCACCAGCTTTGATAAAACATATGACAAAACTCCTGCCACGACAAACAGCCAGCTATACTTTAGCGCTATGCTTTTGACTGAATACTTTTGATTCATATTAATTCACTCCCAATTTTATCAAGTCTTAATTACTTGTCTTTATTTAGGAATCATTATATAATTTAAAAAGAGTGATTTCATTAAATATGAAAGCATATTTTTACACAAATCTATAATTTAATGCTTTTTCTCAGGGAAAGGAATAAATATGCCACTGCCATTAAAACCTGAAGAGAATGTCTATATCGACCATCTGATAAAAGACGGAACCTATTCCATGCCGACGATGCAGGCCGCATCCGACCACTATGCCATTGGATATATAGTATCGGGCGACAGACGTTGGATTTCCACTGAAATGATCCGTACGACACATGGCGGAGATGCAGCTATATCAAAACCTCACGTGTATCATCGCAATTGCTCCATGTCCGATGTCCCGTATGACCGATATTTGATTAAGATCAGAATAGAAACATTTCAACCAATAATAGATATTATCGGTGAAGAAGAACTGAATGTAATTTCTTCAAATTATCTGCACTTTTCTAAAGAGTCACAGAAAATAATCTGCTCCATGCTTGAAGAAATGCTTAAAGAATATGAAAAAAATTCCCCCTACTCCCAGCTTTTGCTTCAGGGAATGGTTTATAAACTATTCTTCTATTTGTATGAAAATCATATCCCATCGGAATATGACGAACACATTATAAAGCTAAAGGAATTTGACGAACGTATTCATAAATCGTTAATTTATGTGGAAGACAATTTAATGAGCGGGACTTCTATTGAAGAAACTGCTGCCTATGTATCCCTGTCTCCATCCCATTTCTCACGCCTTTTTAAACAGGTTACCGGTTCTTCCTACACTGATTATCTTACAGATGTAAGATTACAGCATGCCCAAATATTACTTGGAACCGGAAATTTGTCTATCAGTGAGATTGCAGCCAGGGTTGGAGTTGCAAATGGGAATTATCTATGTACCTTATTTAAGAAAAGGTATGGGGTAACGCCTACCGGTTATAGGAAAGAAATCAGAAAACATTTGAATGATTGATTTCTACAATCTACATTAACTTTCCAAATAATTGTTCAATGTTCTTTACTATATCTTCCCAACTATAATCCGCTGCGTAATCATATTTTCGCTGATATATTCTCCATTGTTCCATCAGTCCGGCATCAGCTTTAATCTGTTCCAAAATATGCTTCGAAGCTGATAAAAGCTCATATGACTTTCTTTTTCTACTTGTAGCTTCAAGCGCCTTCGCTAAATCAGAATAATTTATTGCATCCGATTTGACAACATTCAAAATCATGAGGTCATAATAATCTCTCATCCTTGTATTTAAGGTTCCCCTTGAGATTATGGTCTCCATCTTTTCCGCCAATACAGTTTCAAGATTATAGGCTAACAAAGGTATGCTGCGTTCCTCAAACATCAGCTTGTACTCATAATTCACTTCTTTTGGCGTAATCACATCATCTGTGGAGATATCAATTTTCAAAGGCGTTTTCATCGTATCCAATATCGCCTCTAATTTAAAACGAATTCCAGGGTATTCCGCTTCATCCATAATACTTTCGACACTTTTAACCGCAAACCGGGTTCCATCATCGAGGGGAGTCGCAATGATATCCTCAATCATTTTTCTTGCAGCCTCTAACGAAAGATTATAATTCCGTATAGTAGTATCTATATCCATTGTTGCCCGGTTATCAAGACCTACCATAGAAGCAATCAGCAGTCCGCCTTTTAGTATCAGGTTACCACTATATTTTGAAAGAGACATCCGTTCCAAAAATCTTTCCATTACAAAATTTCTGATCAGTGTCATAGCTTTGGCATTATCTCCATGAGATTTATTTCTTACCAATGCTTTTAGTTGTGTGGATGTATGAATCACAGCAGTACCTCCATATATTGTTTGATTTTTTTCTCTACATGGAGCATTTTGGCATACTCCATCAGTCTTGGAAAATTTTTCTTTCCATTAAGATATTCTTTTACGGCAAACTGCCTTTCCTGGATTTCTGTATCTGTTCTGAAAATATCACACAAAGTTCTTTCTGCGTTATAGCATGGAACTGTATGTCCATATGGCGTAGCAACAGTATCTATGCCTAATGAATAGCGTTCCTCAACTACCGTTACTTTTTTCAGAGGACTTCTCCCTTTATATTCCACCTTATATCCCCTTGGTACAGTAACAGTAAAACAGATTGGCTCCCGTTCTGATAATCCTAGCAGGTACAGAGCTGTATCGTGGGAATAGACAATTTTCTTATATTGCAGGGAAATAATATACAAATCATCCTGCCATGCATCCGGTGCCAGATATACGCCTTTTGCAACCCTTTCATAATTTCTATCTTGCAAATATTTAATTACGTACTGCTTTGAAATACCCTCAGCTACAATGTCAGCAATCTGTATAATCCCTTGATTTTGTAAAATTTTTGTTTCAATAATTACTTTTTTATTAACTTTCATACTACATATTATAATTAAATGTAGTATGAAAGTCAATATTTTTACTTTCATAAAAATTTAGTAAAGGCAGTGACTTATTTCAAGTCACTGCCTTCCTATGTTAGAGCTGTCATTTCCAACAGCCACTTTCTCTTCTTGACAATTCCACCAGTCTCCTATACACGCCACCCTGTTCCATCAGTTCAGTATGCCCGCCCTTTTCGCATACCTTCCCACTCTCTATAACGTATATCACATCCGCTTTTTCGATAGTTGAAAGCCTATGTGCTACCACAAGCGTAGTGCGCCCTCCCATGAGCGCCGTGAGACCCTTTTGAACAAGTCGCTCGCTCTCTGCATCTAAAGCAGAGGTTGCCTCATCCAGAAGAAGAATCGGCGCATTCTTTATAAACGCACGGGCTATTGCAATCCGCTGGCGCTGCCCGCCTGACAGAGTTTCTCCACGCTCACCGACAATCGTATCATATCCATTTGGAAATTCCATAATAAATTCGTGCGCATAAGCACGCTTGGCGGCTTCCACGATTTCTTCATCACTCGCTTCCAGACTGCCATATCGTATATTTTCTTTTATACTTGTTGTAAAAAGGTATGCATCCTGTGGGACATAGGCGATATTTTCCCGCAGCTCATTAAGTGTATAACCGGACAACGGCTTCCCAAGCACCTCAATACCGCCACTGTTTAATTGATAAAAACCTAACAAAAGCTTGACTATCGTACTCTTTCCGCCTCCGCTCTCTCCTACAAGCGCAGCAGTTTTTCCCCTATCTACTGTAATATCTACTCCGCTTAATACATTCTCTGAATTTTCATAGGAAAATTCTGCGTTACTTATTTTGATTCCGCAATCCGGCGCCGCAAAATCACTCTCAGCGCCTAAACAATCGTCCATATAGCGCTGCATCAAAACAGACGTATCCCGGGCCGGCTCATCCAAGACCTCGAACACCCTGTCTGCCAGTACAAATGCATCTATCAGACTTCCCCATGCGCTGCCGATAGAACTTAAAAACATTGACACCGTTCCTTGTAAGCTGAGAATTGCTACCACCGTACCGAAATCTACCAAACCTTTAAAAGACATAAAAACGCCAATAAGCAAAATAACAATATTGCACAAAAAGCCAAATATCCATTCTACTGCATATACATCTGACATCCTGCGAAACCTTTTCATTGTAGCTTTCGCTGCATCTGCATTGGAGTCAGAATACTTTTCCACCATTGCCCGCGTTCCGGGAAACATCTTGATAACATTAATTCCTGCCAATATATCAGTCAGATTTTCGGTACATGACGCAAGCAGCTTCTGTATTTTTATCGACATGCCGCGAAGCGGTTTTGAAAGAATCATGTCTATCTTAACGGATACCACGCTTAATGCAAGTACCATAAGCCCTATCCGCCAGTCCAGTACTAAAATCATAATAATTGCAGCTATACCCCTTATTGCAGGATTTATAACCCATTGATGTCTGTTCGCAAGCGAGGTCTTTATATCTTCTACGTTGAAACACAATTTTTGTATGGAATCCGCACTATGATGCCCCTCAAAGTATGACATCGGCAACCGGAAAAGATGTGTCATAACCCTTATGCGCAGCCTCGCCATAATCTGGCGGGTATTATACATATATATATAAGTTATCAAACGTCTTGTCATGCTTGCTGTCAGAACAATAACTGCCAGCCAAAGCGAAGCCCTAAATAAAATCATATCTGAAGTTGTTACCGCATTAATAATGTTTTGATAAAACAATGCGTTCATTGCGCTTACAAATACTTCCACAATGGGAATCAGTACCGTGCAAAACCAGTATACACCGGATTTTTCATATAATGACAGGTACTTTTTAAACTTTGCAAAAGTTATTTTATCTTTATTCATAATTACACCTCTCCACCGGCAGCAAAAATGGAATAAAGCTTTGGATAAACCCTGCCCCGCTCCATCAATTCTTCATGCGTCCCGCTCTCAGCTACTCTCCCACGCTCTATAACTACGATATAGTCCGCATTTTTTATAGTAGACAGCCTGTGCGCAACCACAAGCGTTGTACGTCCTTTCATCAGCCCATCAAGCGCTTTTTGCACCTCGGCCTCCGCCGCTACATCAAGCGCGGACGTTGCCTCGTCTAAAAGCAGTATGGGTGCATCTTTTAAGATTGCTCGCGCAATAGAAATACGCTGTACCTGCCCTCCCGAGAGGCGCGAGCCCCGTTCACCTGCCAGAGTATCATACTTTTCCGGTAGTTCGCTTATGAAATCAGATGCATTCGCCGCTTCAGCAGCCATATGAATCTCATCATCATCCGCACCGGACTTACCCATTGCAATATTTTCTCCCACAGATACCGGAAACAAATATGCATGCTGGGATACGTAGGAAAAACGTGAGCGCAGCGCCTCCAGATTCCAGTCCTCAAGTTTAACTCCTTCAATTAAAATACTTCCTTGCTGCGGCTGATAAAATCCACATAAGAGGCGAAGTAACGTGCTTTTTCCACCCCCGCTTGCGCCGACCACTGCTACCGTCTTACCCCTGGGAACTTTAAAGTTTGTACCATTCAGCACAGGAACCCCTTCTTCATAAGAAAACGACACATCCCTGAATTCTATCGCAGGAGCATCCTCTATGCCGGATACCATGTTTCCCATAGGTTCAACGGGTGCATTCAATATCTCAAACACCCTTTCTACTGCCGCTAATGCCACCTTACTGTTAAAGGTCCTATTCGCCGTGTCATTAATAGCTTCCACCATCTTTGGTAAAAGAGAAAAAAATGCCACCAGACTGCCTATTGTAAGTCTTCCCTGTAAACAAAACCATCCTCCTGCAACAAGACAGAGTATAGAAGAAAGTGTACCCGACAGAATGTAGAATGCACCTCCCTTACTCTGGTTCTTATCATTGAGTATTGCCATATTCGTCATTTTTTTTACGTTTTTTCGATAATCTTCTAAAAGAGTATCCTGAAGCGAGTAGCTTTTGACAACATCCATGCCTCCTATTATATCTGCTGCCTCACTGATAATATCTGCCGAATACTGCATATATGCCTTTGAGCCGGCCTTGAATTTTGTAGTAAGTGCGGCTCCAAACGGCAGACACAGTATTACAGGCACTATGGAAATCAGAAATAACGGCACATTGATATATAACAGATATGCAAAATAAAAGATTATTAAAAAAGGATTCATAATGACATAGATTAAATCATTTTGTACAAAACCGCTTATCCTGTTCACATCATCTGTCAGCCTCGAAAGGAGGTCACCAGAGCGGTTTTTAGACATAAATTCTGTTGTCATCCTTGTAATATGAACAACCGCATCATCCTTTACCTGCCTAAGCAGCTTAGTTGCCATACTTCCGGACGCATACCTTGTAATCCATGCCGAACCCGCTCCGGCTATTAGTATACAGATACACATAAAAATAATATGTCCTATGTTTGTTAATGTTCCTGCCTCCAGTCCATCAATCACATGTTTTAAAATCTCAGAACCGGCAACGCCGCATCCGGCGCATAGCGCTCCGGCTATCAGAGCAAGAAATATGAGTTTTTTGTATTTACCAATATATTTTAAGATTTCCATGATATCTTCCCTTTGCCCCATACCTTTCTGCCTTCATGTCCATCATTACTCTCTACCTGTCCGATGCGCCAGCACTCCGAAAACTGACTGATAACCTTTAGCGCGTCTTTACAATCTTTTTCCTTCACAGCCACTACCATGCTTATTCCCATATGAAAATGATAATGAAACACATTTTCCCCAATCATACCCTGTTCAAAGAGAAATTGATACAAAGGCAGTACAGGAAGCGCCGACAAATCAATACACGCACCCAATCCTTTCGGTATGCCGCGCCATATTCCATCATTCATCAGAGAATTACTCATCCGAAAAGCCCCCCGCAAATATCCGTTTTCCTGCAATACCGTTATTTCTCTGGTGTATGCTGAATTTGCTTTCATCAGCTCATCAAGGAAAAAATTGTTTTCATCGATTTTAGCATGATAGAGTCCGGGATTTCTATCCAACATTATCTTAATAAACGGATAATTAGTTCCATCTATGCCCTCTGTCTTAATGCCAATCAAGACATCCCCTTTTTCCACACTGCTCCTTGTAAGTAATTTTTCCTTGTCCGCTACTCCTACCACCGTAGCGTTAACACTATACTCTTCCGATGTAAAATTGATCGGCTGGGCAGCAATCTCCATTCCGGCAAATGATATATTATTTTCATCACAGATTTTCTTAAAAGACTGCGCCATTAAATAAAGCTGTTCCTGATTGTAATTTCCACAAATAACCATTGATTTTAAAACCACCGGCTTCATACCATGCTGCAGTGTGTAGTTTATAGCGCTTGCCGCTGCAGCAGCACAAATTTCTTTATTATATCCATACTCTTTTGCTAATTTTTCCTTCGAACCCGGCACACATGTTACACATGAATATACCGGTTCTTTCATTTGCGATGTATCTGGCTGAAACATACAGATATCCGCAAAATCTGAATATAATATACTCTTGTCCTTTGAATTAAGTTTCTTTATTTCACATTTTAAGTCATATAATCTTCTGGTATCCAGTCCCGTCGACCGGTACGAAATACTCCTGTTTTTCCAATCATTTTCATTTAACAGCATATCAACCGACACATCCAGCAGACCGGAAATCTCATACAGAATATCAACCGTGGGTAGACTTTTCCCTAACTCCCACTTTGAAACAGCCTGATATGAAATATGCAGAAAATCAGCAAGTTCTCTTTGGGTAATACCTTTTTCTTTTCTGAAAAAAGCAATTCTTTTGCCAACTTCTTCTTTGTTTAACATACATCATCCAACCTTTCCAAGTTCGGTTCATCTTTATCATATTTAAAGTATATCATGCCGGTTATACGGTCACAATAATCGCTTTATTGAGTTGTTTTTGGGAGAAATCAACCGTCGGTTGAGATGAATATTGCTAAAATTTCATATATCTCTGTACTCGTGTTCTTCCCTATAATATAAAAAGAACACTTCCCTATTCTTAACCGGAAAGTGTTCCTCTAAATAAAACTTATTTATATAAAAACTTATTCATATAAAAATTTATTCATAAAAGCTCTATTCCATCTCCCGCCTCACCTTAACAAAATATATAAGATTAATCACAATCCCGAATATCGTCGCACAGGGCGCAGCCAGACCAATCATGGTCAGACTTGCATCCGGCTGAATACTCATAAAATAGGACATGGGCAAACGCACTATAAAGGTCTGTGCAAGCCCCTGCAGCATTACAAATAACGTCTTTGAATGTCCGTTGTAGTAACCTATGAAACTAAACAGGATTGCCGTTACAACCGCCTCCGGTGCAAAGCCTTTTAAATACTGCGCCGCGCGGGCAATGACTGCCGCATCGTTTGAGAAAACTGCCGCAAGCAGGTCTCCGCGGAAAAATGATAAAATTGTGATAAAAACACCGATACAACATCCGATAAGCATACCTGTAACCATTGCTTTTCTCGCACGTTTTTCCTGTCCTGCACCCACATTCTGCGCAACGAAAGATGCCATAGACTGCATGAGTGAGCCCGGCACCAGCATAACAAAACTTACGATTTTATTCGCTACGCCATACCCTGAAGAAGCATCCAGGCCAAGCCTGTTGATAAATGCGCACAATGCCAGAAATGACAGTTGTGTCATAATCTCCTGAAATGCAATCGGAGTTCCCACTCTTATAAATTTTTTGATTTCGGAGTTGAAACGGATATATTCTTTTTTCATTACAAACGGAGATGGGCGCTTTTTAATTATAATGATTGATAATATAACGCTTACTGCCTGAGCCATAACGGTTGCAAGCGCCGCACCCGCTGCGTCCCATTTAAATACTGCAATAAACAGTAAGTCACCCACAATATTTACAACACATGCAATAGCCACAAATATTAAAGGCATTTTTGAATCACCGATTCCACGTGAGATACTGCTGATTACGTTATATGCAATGATAAAGAAAATTCCACCGCCGCAGATACGGACGTATAATACCGTCGAGTCCAATGCTTCTTCCGGAGCCTGCATCAAGAGCGCAAGCGGTCTTGCAAGTATCAGCATGGCTATCGCCATGATACATGCCAGCACCAGAAACAGACAAATTGCGCCGCCTACAACCTCCCCCACCTTTTCAGGCTTCTTTTCTCCCAGATACTGCCCCATGACAACAGTAACGCCCATGGTAAGTCCCGTAATTGTAAAGGTAACCAGATTCACAATACCGCTTCCTGTAGATACGCCTGATATTCCGGCAGTCGTTCCAAACCATCCTACCACAAGAATATCTACCGCCCCGTACATTGCCTGCAAAACCAATGCTCCCAAGATTGGGATCATAAACTTTATCAGTTTGGAAGCAATGCTTCCCTGCGTAAAGTCATTTTTATTTTCTAACATATTATATCTCCCCTATTAAGTCATAATGCCAACCACATTTCGGCTATTTTTAACTCTGATTAAATATTAGCCGAAATATAGCCAATGAGCAAGCTCATCCTTCTTGCTAACGCTCATTATATCATATAATTATATGTCCATAAGATTATTGTAGTGATATAATAAATCTATAGCAATACATATTTTAATCTAACCCGCTGCACAAATTCGCAGTTTGAGAAAGGAGCATGATAATCGATATGGAAAAGACAGTATTCCACAATCATCTATGTAATGATTTAATACCATTCTGGAATAAAATGAAGGACAATGAAAACGGTGGTTTTTACGGTTATGCAGACCAAAATGGAATTGCTGATAAAAACAGCGTTAAAGGAGTTATTCTAAACAGCAGGATATTATGGTTTTACTCAGAAGCTTATCAGCTCTTGAAAGAATCAGAGCTGCTCGAAATGGCAAATCATGCTTATGATTTTCTCGCAGATTATTGCTTCGACAGCAGATATGGCGGCGTATTCTGGTCTGTGAACGCTGACGGTTCGCCTTACGACGATACCAAGCATACATACAATCAGGCTTTTACAATCTATGCTCTCTCTGCCTACTATCAGGCAAGCGGACGCAAAAATGCGTTGAATCTCGCATACTCACTTTATCATACTATCGAGGATAAGTGCCGGGACGCAGACGGATACCTTGAAGCTTTTAACAGGGAATTTTCTCCTGTTTCCAATGATAAGCTTTCCGAAAACGGTGTAATGGCAGAACGTACAATGAATACGCTTCTCCATGTCCTTGAAGCTTATACCGAACTATACAAAGCAGACAGCTTTAGCGAAGTCGGAAATTCCATAAAGGAAATCATGAGGTTATTTAAGGAAAAGGTTTATAATTATGATAAAAAAATTTGCGACGTTTTCTTTGACAGGAATTATAATTCTCTTATAGATTTAGAATCTTACGGGCATGACATTGAAGCATCATGGCTTATTGACAGAGGCTGCTCTGTTCTCGGCGATGCTGACTGCCATAATGAAATGCTTCCGATAATAAACGGTCTTGCAGAGGGCGCATACTTAAATGGAATTGACACTAAATACCACTCAATGAACAATGAATGTGAAAACGGCAATATCAACCGCACAAAAGTATGGTGGGTTCAGGCAGAATCGGTAACCGGTTTTTACAACGCTTATCAGAATAATCCGCAGAAAACCGAATATTTACATATTGCAGAACAGGTATGGGAATATATCACAGAGAACGTTATTGATAAAAACAGCGGAGAGTGGTTTGAAAATATCGAAGCTGACAATACTGTAAAATCCGATCAGGCTCTGGTTCATGCATGGAAGTGTCCATATCACAACGGACGTATGTGTATTGAAATGATCAAACGCCTTTCAGCCACATCATAAAGGAGGAATATAGTTATGCAAGCTACAGTAAATCCTTATGCATCCAAAGAAGCAAAGGAACTTCTGAACTATCTTTCAGATATAGCCGGAAAAAAGATAATTACGGGTCAGCACACACAAACCAACCCTATGGAGGAGATTGCATATATAAAGAAAAACACCGGAAAAGTGCCGAAGCTGATAGGCTTCGAATTGTTATCCTATTCCCCGAATATCAATTATAACGATGCGTCTGAGGCTTGTCTTAAAGAAATTTATGAAAATAGAGACACTCTGGATACCGCTATAAATCTGGCTAAGAAGTCTGATGTTATACTTACCTTTACTTTCCACTGGTACTCTCCCATCGGAGGCAGGGACAAAAGCTTCTATACAGAAAATACGGACTTTGATGCAGAAAAGATTCTCATTAACGATACGCCTGAAAGAGCGACTTTTTTCCACGATATGGACGTTATTGCAAAACATCTGAAAGTATTTTGCGACGAAAATATTCCGATTCTTTGGAGACCTTTTCATGAATCATACGGAAAGTGGTTCTGGTGGGGCGCAAAAGGTCCGGAGATTGCCGGCGAACTGTACAAACTGATGTATGATCATTACACATTCCACCATCATCTTAATAATCTGCTCTGGGTATGGAATTGTCCTTTAGCCAAAGGATATCCGGGTGATGAATATGTTGATGTTATTTCTACGGACATTTATCTGCCTGAATATGCAGAAACAGATTACTCTGAGGAGTATGCAAAGCTTATCTCCGAAACCACTAAGAAAAAAGTCGCAGCACTTGCAGAAGTCGGATACATGCCTGATATCAAACTGCTAGAAAAGTCGCATACTCCCTGGGCATACTATATGACTTGGTCTAAAGAGTTCTGTATTGGTGAGCAGTACAATAAAATTAACAGCCTGCAATCAATGTATGAAAGCGGATATGCTGTTACACTGGATGCAGACTGAGACAAACTACTGTAATAGAGACAATACTCCCTGCCTGTTCTGGTTTGCCTGCGCAAGCATAGATTGTCCTGACTGGACTAGGATACTGTTATTGGAAAATTTCACCATCTCCGTACCAATATCAGTATCCCTTATTAGGGACTCAGCTGCTGCGGTATTCTCAGCAATGTTATCCAAATTTCTTATCGTATGCTCCAACCGGTTTTGTACAGCTCCCAAATCAGAGCGTGTCTGTGACACATCAGTAATTGCACTCTTAACAAAGGCATTTAATGCCTGAAAATGACGGACATCCGGCAGATTATCAGATAAAGGCTCTTCCGTCCCACCCGTAGTATTATCAGGGTAGATGTTTGTAAGCTTATTTTTCACCTTATGGTCCATAATGGAATTGTAAGAAAAACTATGAAACGCTGTCAGATCATAGGCTGCTAAAATATGCGAATGTCCTGGCATCCCCCAAGGCTGAACCATGCTTTTATCCCAATATTCCTGCTTGGCCCAAGTCGTATTACTGCCTGGAATCCAATAAGCTTTCGCGCCCGAAGGATAATCTGCGAAATTTGGATTCGGCATATCCATTTCATTGCAAAGAGGACTTTCATTATTCGTCTGATAATAGATTCCTTTAGCAAGTGCTCTCGCAATCAGGTCATTGCTGCATATATTATCTATGGTAAAAGTTATATGCTGCCCGGGTTCTGCCCCTACCTGCATACCTCTGTATTTAAAAGTGCCATCTAACAAATTCTGATCGTTGAATGTCGTGGTTGAATGTATACGGTCAATTTCATTCATCAACTGCCTGACTTCCGCCCTAACAGCCCCCCTGTCAGTTGTGGTCAGCGTTCCATTTGCCCCTTTGACTGCCAGTTCTCCCATACGCTGCAACATATCATGCACTTCAGTCAAAGCTCCATCCGCTATCTGTACGCATGAAATACCATCCATCGCATTGTTAGTGGCCTGTGTAAGCCCTCTCACCTGGCGGCGCATTTTTTCCGATATAAACAATCCCGCCGCGTCATCTGCGGCACGGTTTATTTTATATCCGGAAGACAGCTTTTCTATAGACTTCGCCTGATTCTTGTATGTCAGACCAAATATGCGATTTGCATTCATGGCAGATAAATTATGTTTTACAACCATAGGTTTTCCCTCCCGCTATTACACTTTTATAGATGAACCAAAAATTCCCTATTAAGATATATATCGGATTATTTTATACAATTATTAACCCATCCATGCGCTAACATATGAAAAGCCAATGTATAAAAACAAGATACAACTTGTTGCCCTTCCAAATCCATGATAGAATATGCATAGCAATTTAAGGTAAAGGAGCATACATATGGGTAAAAAATTTTTTGAAGAATTTAAAAACTTCATCAGCAAGGGAAATGTAATGGATATGGCTGTTGGTATTATTATCGGCGGTGCATTTACCAGCATCGTTTCTTCACTTGTAGATGACATTATTAACCCGATACTTGGTTTGTTCGGCGGAATGAACTTCGACCAGCTTGCATGGAATATCACAGGCGACGTCACACTGTATTATGGAAAGTTTATCACTGCGGTTGTCAATTTCCTGATTATGGCGCTGATTGTCTTTTTAATCATAAAAATCATGAATACGGCAATGTCCCGCGTTCACAAGGACGAGCCCCCAAAAGCCATTACAACCAAGACATGTCCATTCTGCAAATCCGAAATTTCAATAGACGCCACAAGATGCCCGCATTGTACTTCGCAGCTTGAAGAGGCATGAAAGAGCAAAACCAAAGCGGACAGAACAACTCTGCCCGCTTATTTTATTGAGAGTATCGTAGCTTTACGCTTTACTTCTTATACAAATAAAAGTCATCCAGCGTTCCCCACGCCTTAGCCGCTGCACTGACACTGGCTCCTACAGTCAGTGTACCGTCATCACCCACTGTAATGTCTTGTATAACCGGATTCTCCCATTGACACCAGCCTGTCACACCGGTACTTTCCGTCAAACGGTCTGTACCGTTATCTGCATATATATACATATCTGCGTTATCACCCGCGTCACCGCCCTGTATGTACAGCCCGAATTCATAAGTACCCGGCTCTAATCCTGTCAAAGTCTGCTGAACCGTAAAATTCACATCGCTTGTAGACCAGAAATGCAACGCAATATCGCCGCTGTAGGCATCAGATGTTTTTTCCTGATAATCCGTACAGCTTCCCGTAATCTCCCACATGGAAGTATTTTCTTCCTCGAAACTGCTGTTTGCAATAAGATTAATTTGGGCTACGGAAACATGGGCTGTGAGCTGGTAATCCTCAAGCACCTTTATGACATCCTCAGTAAGAACGGCATCTTCCGCCTCAATTTCCTTACTTACCGCCTCCGGCATAGACGCGTGCTCAGGCAGTTCCTGTGCAATTTTAAATTGGCCGGTCACATCATACTCCCCGCTCTTGGAGGTATCTATTGCCGCAACCTGCGCCTCATCCCACTCTACCGCAACTGGCAGCACAGTCCTGTCATTAAACATAACATCAGCAGTCTGAGGCATTTCAAGTTCTGCATCCAGACTGACACTTACTTCTACAACAGGTATATCTTCTATCTGCTTCTCCACAATCGTACCGCATTGCAGATATAAAAAAGTCTTAAGAGATGGCAATGGATGACCGGTATAGTCAAAAAGTGCCTGATTGTCCCATGAACTGCCGCCGTAATATACGCCCGCATCTTTTGGATCATACCCTGCAGCATAAGAGGAAGCCCAGCCCGAACCATACTGCTCCCAAATCTTCTGATTTTCAGCATAAACCTGGTCAGCATCCGCAGCGCCTTCTTCCCATAAGCCCACAGGCAGCCACGCCGGCTCCCAGTAAAAGTATCCTAAGCCTGCATCGCCTACATCTGCTACCGCAGCACAGACATCGCGAATCTCATTAGTCTGTCCCTGTACGGTCGCCGGATATCCGGAAACAACTCCAGCTTCCCCGATACTGTTGGCAGAACCGTCACCGTCACCTGTAGTATACAGATAAGAGTTCTCTGCCACCAGCACTTTTTTTTCATAGGTCTCGGATATCTTTATAAGCGTATCCGTCAGATTGTCCGTAGTTCCATGCCAGAAAGGATAATAAGATACGGCAAAAATATCATAATCAATTTCCTTTTCTTTTACCTTCTCTGCTATCCCCAAAATACCTTTCTGGTCGGATACATCCGTAAAATGTACAACAATTTGAATATCCCTCCCGGTCTTGGCAGACACCTCACGCACTGCTGCCGAACCTGCCTGCAAGAGCTGTCTTCTCTTAGTCCAGTCGGTCTCGCCCGCGATACCGTTATTTATCTCGTATGCCGTCTTCTGCTTGAAAAAATATGCGGGGGGGGGGGGGGGGGGGGGGGGGGGGGGGGGGGGGGGGGGGGGGGGGGGG
>CAMWKB010000022.1 GCA_947174705.1 uncultured Lachnospiraceae bacterium | reverse complement strand
GGATAGTACCATTGCACTGACATTGGAGTCGTCGGCTATTATGGCTTTGACCTTCGCCCAGTTATGACCTATATATACGATACGTCCAACAAGTCCGCTTCCTGCCATAACGTTCATATCTACTGCAAGCGCGTCATCTGAACCTTTATTTATTGTAAAAGAATAAAACCAGTTTCCGCCGTCTCTTGCAATGATTCTGGCGCCGACTTTTTCATATTCGTCGTACTGTGAATCCAGCTTATAAAGCTCTCTTAAATTCGTAAGCTCATATCTGTCCTGCTGTAATCTTGTATTTTCTATGGTAAGCTCTGCTATCTGTTCGTTTAACGATTCGTTTTCCGCAATTAAATCCCTAATCTGCCCAAGTTCCTTGGAACGGCTTCGAAGAAAACTTCCGGCAGAGCTGATGCCCTCTGCAAACGGAACCACCGTATATCCGGCAATTGAATTTAAAGGGCCGCTAAATATTGTTGTGTTAAAGGTAAGCAGCACCATGCCGGTACATAATATTGTTAAAATAAAAAGGAGATATTTACTCGGCAGAGTAAATTTTTCTCCTTTCCTTTTTAAAACTGGACTCATTTACTCATTCCTTCTATTGCATAAGCTACTGATTTGTAATTGACGTCGTTTATTATCTTACCAAGACCTAAGGCTACGCTTTCAATCGGATGCTCTGAGATATTGACCTTAAGTCCGGTTCCTTTGCTCATAAGCTGCGAAAGTTTTCCAACCTGCGAAGCGCCGCCTGTAAGGTATATTCCATGTCTGTAAATATCAGCGGCAAGTTCCGGTGGAGTACGTTCCAGAATAACCTTTATATTATCAATAATCGTATTAAAATGTTCGGTCATACATTCATCAACAAGCGATATGGGAATCTCACGCTCTACAGGAAGTCCTGTAACAATATCGCGGCCATATACAACCGCTCCGGTATTTTGCTCGGATAACTCGTTTAACGCAATTTTAACATTTTCGGCAGTCTTGCCGCCAATTATGAGATTGTATTCACGGCGTACTGCGCTTTTGATAGCTTCGTCAAACTTCTTTCCGCCAACCTTAATAAGTTTGCTAAGGACAATTCCTCCAAGCGATAAAATAGAAATCTCTGTAGTGTCAAAGCCCACATTGACAACTAAAACTCCTTGGGAATTTTTTACGTCTATTCCAAGTCCAAGACCGTCTGCTACAGCCTTGTCCACAACCATAACTCTTTTGGCTTTCACATTGGATTCTTTAATTAAGTCCTTAAAGGCACGTTTCTCAACTTCCGTCACATCCCAGGGAACCGCAATATAATAGTCGGCAGGCCGTATGTTTCCTTTCATTAAATCGACCATAAAATATTTTACCAGTGTCTCCATGTTCTGAATATCAGCAATAACGCCGTTATTCAATGGATAAGAAATATTTATATTGCCCGGAGTTTTCTCATACATTTCAAAAGCCGAATTCCCGTATGCAAAAATATTACGCTTATTCTCAATTGCAATCATGTTCTTTTCTACCAGAACACTGTCGTCTGTCCGGTTATATATTTTAATATTGCTCGTTCCTAAATCAATTCCAAATGCATAATTAGCCAAAGTAAATTACTCCTTTCATACATTCCGTCTAGTTAATTAAATTACTTTCCTTGAAACTGAAATAACTGTTATCTCCTATAATGATGTGATCCAGTAAGGAAATATCTATAGTCTTTCCGATATCCGCGATCCTTTTGGTAATATCTATATCGTTACTGCTCGGCGCCGGATTTCCGCCCGGATGATTGTGCAAAAGCATAATATATGCCGCCTGTGAACGAAATGCGCTGATATAGACCTCTCTTGGGGATAAAAGGGAAGCATTCGACGTTCCCTTTGAAATCAGCTGTTCCTCAATCAGATGCAGTCCCGAGTCTAAAAGTATAAGCATAATATGCTCTACTTTTTCATGGCGAAACCTTTCCATATAATAGTCGGCGACCGAATACGGCTCCGTAAATTTAAGACATTCCCCAGCCCTTGTCTGTGCCATTCTCGTGCAAAGTTCTGCAAGAGCTTTGAGCTTAACAGCCTTAACCTTGCCGATGCCCTTTACTCCCATAAGCTCATGTAGCGGAATCTGATACAGACCAAGCAGACCGTTGCCGTATTTTCCGGCAGCCCTAAGCACTTTTTCACCAAGTTCTCTTGCACTCATATCAGGAGTTCCGGTTCTTATGATGATTGCAAGAAGCTCTGAATCCGTAAGCGTCTCCGCACCATAAGAAATAAACTTCTCATATGGAAGATTCTTCATCTCATCATTATCATTGTTCTCATACTTAACTAATTTCATTCAACCTCTTTCCCGACAGTAAATTCTCTCCTGAATTTTACATGGGGACAGATAATTGGTAAAATTTCCCGCAATCATCTGTAAATGAGGTAAAACTTAAATGAAGCGATATATAATAATCGCCAAAATTATGCCGATAATACTGGCTACTGTGATTTTGATAGAGAGTCCGAACGAAATACACAATATACCTAAATCTAACATAACAGGTTCAGTCAGACCGAAAGACTGTCCGTAATTCAGCCAGTCAACAGGTAAAACGCTGCCAATAAAGCCACCGATAACAATACCCGCCAATATTAATAAAAAACAAGCCCAATTATTCTTATTCATATACAATAATGTCCTTCATAGGTCTATATTTTGTGTTTATGGACAACCCCTACACTTTATCTATTCTATCACAATATTTTTTTTATGTATACAAAATTTGGTAAAATTATTATGTTAATTAATATATAATGTACAATTATTACACAATGTTTATAATTAAACAGGCAATTTTGATATTATGTAAACTAATAATGATTTAATTCTATAATTTCACAACCCCAGAGTCAATAAGACTCTGCAATGATTTAAGTATCCCAAGCTTCGCATGAGGCCATGTAAGACCGCCCTGAAAATAAACCGAATAAGGAGGCTTAATCGGACCGTCTGCGCTAAGTTCTATTGACGAGCCGGAAACAAAGGCACCTGCAGCCATTATAACCTGTGAATCATAACCCGGCATATCCCAAGGCTGCGGGGTAACATGGCTGTCTACGGAAGCAGCCGCCTGAATACCCTGACAAAACGCAATAACGCCTTCCGGTTTGCCAAAAGTAACCGCCTGAATGATATCGTGTCTTTCTTCGGTTGCATTTGGAACTACCGAAAAACCGAGCTTTTCATATATGTTGGCTGCAAAAATCGCGCCTTTTAATGCGCTTGCAGTAACGGTTGGAGCAAGAAAGAGCCCCTGATAAAAGGATGACATCACGCCAAGCGAAGCCCCGACTTCCTTACCAAGACCGGGGGACGTTAAACGATAGGCGGCATTTTCCACACATTCTTTTTTTCCCGCAATATAACCTCCAATAGGCGCCAGACCGCCGCCCGGATTTTTAATCAAAGAACCGACTACCATATCGGCGCCGACATCACTGGGCTCGGTAGGTTCCACAAACTCTCCGTAGCAGTTATCCACCATACAGATTGTATCCGGTTTAATCTTTTTAATAAAGGCAATCAACTCTCCTATTTTTTCGACCGAAAGCGTAGGTCTTGTCTGATAGCCTTTGGAACGCTGTATTGTCACAAGACGTGTCTTTTCATTTATTGCCTCGCGGATTGCGTCATAATCAAAACTGCCGTCTTCCAGCAAATCTACCTGCCTGTAGGAAATGCCGTATTCTTTAAGAGAGCCCTTAGACGGACGTATGCCAATGACCTCTTCAAGCGTATCATATGGTTTTCCCACCGGAGACAATAACTCATCTCCCGGCCTAAGGTTACTAAGCAGTGCAAGGGCAAGCGCATGAGTACCGCAGGTTATCTGTGGACGCACCAGCGCATCTTCCGTATTAAAAACCTTGGCATAAACGCTCTCTAATGTATCCCTTCCCAAATCATTATAGCCATATCCCGTAGTACCAAGCAGGCAAGCTTCGCTGACACGACATTCCTGCATGGCATTTATCACTTTGAGCTGGTTGTATTCGGCTGTTTCATCAATTTTTGCAAAACGCGGTTGCAAGGAATTTAGAATTTCGTCTGCGAAGGTTAGGACTTTGTCTGATATGTTGAATTTGGAGTAAATTGTGTATGTTTTTTCGTTCATATCTATTTCGCCTTTCTTGTTTATAAATGCACTTCTTTCAATAATCAGGAATCGATTACAGTATAAAGTGAATAAGGTGCATGTTTTTGATTTCCTACATAATTTGTGTACTGTAAACCGTAGGATTTTGAAACAGCGCTTCTAATCATTTCTTTTGTCAGTTTTGGGACATCATCCATTGTTAATGCCTGATTAACATCAATCCACAGAACTTCACTATTCTCGTCATTGTCTGATATTGCTTTCCCGGAAACATATTCCGCAGTAAATACTATATACCAATCATGCATATTAAACCTAATGCCGATAACATTCTTTGGTTCAATTATTATATTTGTTTCTTCCATAAATTCACGTTTCAAGGCATCCTGAGGTGTTTCACCAAAATTTACGTAACCGCCCGGGATAATCAACATTCCTTTTCCATTGCCATATGTATGACGGGCAAGTAACACCGTGTTGTCTTTAATGACAACACCTGCAACGCTTTGTCCCCAGTTAATATTTTCATTGCTCACAACAATCATCCTCCAAAAAATATACATTTGATTATAAAGTAGGTATTTTTCTTAAACTCGTGGCTCTTATATACAACTTAAACAAGGCCCTTCTCCGCCAATACTTTCATCATATATTCCAGAATCAACTCATTTTGCTTAAAATCCTGCCGTAAAATATGGATTGTATCCGCTTCCCTTCGAAACCACGTAAGCTGTCTTTTTGCAAAATGCCTTGTGTCGCGTTTAATGCGGTATATGGCGTCTTCGAGTGTGCATTTTCCGTCGAGATAATCTAAAATTTCTTTATAGCCAAGCCCCTGCATGGAGACCATATCACTGGTACAGCCCATTTCTTTTAAGGCTTTTACTTCGTCGATAAGACCGTTTTCAAGCATAATGTCTACGCGCTTGTTGATTTTTTCATATAAAACTGCCCTGTCGTCATCCAGAACAAAGTAGGCGAAGTTATATGGCGAAATTTTTTCGCGTTGTTCTTTGTTATGCTCAGAAATCGGTCTGCCTGTTTTTTCATAAAATTCAATGGCGCGGATTACACGTTTTATATTATTGGCATGAATGATTTTGCAGGATTCGGGGTCTATGCTTCTAAGTCTCTCAAACAGGGCATCCGCGCCTTTTTCCCTGGCAAAGTTCTCCAGGTCGGAACGGAAGGTCTCGTCTTCTTCGCTTTCCGTAAAATCTATATCATAGAGAACCGACTGTATATAAAAACCGGTGCCGCCAACTAAAATCGGAATTTTCCCCTTGGCATATATGCTCTGCATGGCTGCTTTAGCAAGAGACTGGAACTTTACAACGTGAAACTCTTCACTGGGCTCTAAAATGTCGATTAGATGATGTTCTATACCGTTCATTTCTTCATGTGTTATTTTTGCGGAGCCTATATCCATATGTTTGTAGACCTGCATGGAATCTGCGGAAATTATTTCTCCGTCTATGGCTTTGGCAAGGGAAATTGAGAGTTCTGATTTTCCGGCCGCTGTGGGACCTGTTAAAATGACCAGAGGTTTTTTATCGCTCATCATGTGACTATCCTCTTAAATTTCTTTTCAAGCTCATATTTGCTCATGGATATTATGGTTGGCCTTCCATGTGGGCAATTATACGGATTTTCCAAGGAAAGAAGTTCATCGATTAATGCTTCCGCTTCCTTTCTGGATATTCTGGTATTGCCTTTAACTGCGGCCTTGCATGCCATTGTGGCAATTTTCATACGTATGCTGTCCGGAGTTGCCCCTACAACCTCATCCGAGAGCTCGTCCATAAACTCATAAAATAATTCTGCTTCGCCAAGTCCATATAAATCCATTGGAACGCTGCTTATGGCGTAATCGTTGCCGCCAAATTCCTCAATCGTAAACCCAAGGGCTTCAAAATGCGGCATATTTTGTGTAAGACAGGCTTTTTCCCTGCCGTTTAAGGTAATTATAACCGGTGGGTTCATGGACTGCGATACTATATTATTTGTTGTAAATTGTTTAATAAACCGCTCGTATTTAACTTTTTCATGCGCGGCGTGCTGGTCTATTATTAAAAGCTTGTCCTGATATGAAATCAACCAGTAAGTCTCGAATAACTGACCGATTATCTCGTAGCTTTCCCGTGCTTTTGCTGATAATAGTTTATCGTCAAAGAGGGTTAGCTGTTCCGGTTTGGGAGCTGACTGGTTATTCCCGACATTATATGAAGTCGGGGCATTTAGTTTGCTTGTGGTTGATTTCTTATTTTCTGTTTCGTATATTACTCTATTTGTATTTTCATTAGTAGCTATATGTGTTGCATTAGCCGCCTTCTCCTGCTCAATCCGCCTCACTTCAAACGGCTCAGGAGTCCGGTGTTTGGAAGCTGATTTATTCTCACGTCCGGCGGCTTCCTTTTCTTCCTTGGATAAATCCGCCTTAGAAGCAAGCGAAACATCCGGTATCATTTCCTGATTGTGTAAAAAATTAAATATAATACCGCGCAGCGCCTCATAAAATTCCTGTCCGTTTGAAATTCTGACTTCCATTTTGCTTGGATGGACATTTACGTCAATACGCTTCGTATCAATGGTAAAATGAAGTACGCAAAACGGGAATTTATGCTGCATCAGATACTCTTTGTAGCCGTCCTCAACGGCCTTGTTAAGCAGATTGCTTTTGATATATCTGCCGTTTATATAAAAAAGCTCATAATTTCTGTTGGAACGGTTAATTATAGGTTTGCCAAGAAAACCGTCTATCCTGAAGCCTTCGGCCTCAGTATGAACCTCTATAAGCTCATTTACTATATCTCTTCCGTAAATGCGATAAATTATTTCCTTTAAATCGTTACTTCCGGAAGTATTGAATTTATTCTGGTTATTTATAATAAAGTGAAATGAAATATCAGGGTGAGATATCGCCAGATGCTCCATTAAATCGGCAATATAAGAGCCTTCTGTCTGCGGCTGTTTTAAGAATTTCTTGCGGGGAGGCGTATTATAGAAAAGATTTCTTACTATAAAAGTGGTTCCATCCGGAGCGCCTATATCTTCTAATTCCTTTTCGACGCCGCCCTCTATCGAATAACGTACCCCCATCAACTCTTCTTTCACCTTAGAAATTGCCTCAACCATAGATACCGCCGCAATACTCGCTAAGGCCTCACCCCTAAAACCCAGACTGACTAAGTCAGTCAAATCATCTGCCGATGAAATCTTACTTGTAGCATGACGTAAAAAAGCATTTCTTATCTGAGACTTCTCTATCCCGCATCCGTTGTCCGTAACCCTGATAAACGAAATGCCACCGTCCTTAATTTCCACTGTAATAGCGTTAGCCCCCGAATCAATGGCATTTTCTACCAGCTCTTTCACTATGCTGGAGGGTCTCTCCACCACCTCGCCTGCGGCTATTTTATCAATTGTCTGGTTATCTAATATGTTAATTTTCATGGATATTCTCCCAACTTCTTATTAAAACTATAAAAACATAATTCGAAAAACGCTACATGACCCCCATAACGATACCGGTTATGATGACTGCCGCGCAGACCAGCTTATGGGTCGTATCCTTTTCTTTAAAAAGAAACCTGCCTGCCAGAATCGTCACCAAGCAGCCCGCCTGCTTCAAAAGCGTCATCACCGTAATGCGGCTTCCCGCCATGCCGTTTGCCACAAAGAGAGCCCTGTCCGCTACAACAATAAGCAGACTTAACAGCCAGACCCATTTATTACTGACCGCCTGCTTCCATTTCACAGGCGTTCTCGTGACCAGAATAAAAGTCAGGTAAAAAAGCGTCAAAAATAGCAGATACCAGAACTGTAATTGGGAACTTGTGATATCCCGCATTAAAATTTTGTCCAGAAGGCCGGAAACGGCATTCAGCAGACAGGAGGCAAACGCCATCACCACATATTTGGCTTCCACCGATTCCTCGGAATAAGCCACCCGCAGACTTTTCGGATGGTATTTTAAGAGAAAAAGTCCCGCTGACACAAAGAGAAGACCGAACACTTGAAGAACGCCGAGAACCTCCTGCAGGACAACGACTCCAAGCATGGTGGCAAAAAACACTCTTGACAGGTCCAGCACTCCATAAAGGCTGATTGGCATCTTCTTGATTGCCCGGAAGCTGAACATCCAAGCCAGGAAAATAACAAAAGCCTTCATGGCTATGTATAAATAGAAGCGCGGTTCTATGCCCACAGAAAGCTTAACGGTAGGCAAAACCATAACAAAAGACAGGAAGGTGTACATAAACAATACTTCTATGGTAGAGTTATTCTCCAAAGCCTTTTTCTTAACAATCTCCCGCACACCCTTCAGTATACCATATAGTAAAACCAGCCAGACCCACATTTCTAATTCCCCCACCGGTTCTTAAGCTTATTCTGCAGCCTGTATAACGTATTAAGCGCATCCACCGGCGTCAATGTTGAAATATCAATCTCTTCTAATTCCTTTACAATGTCCTCATCCTTCACCGTATCAAACAGCGATATCTGCTCTAAATCAACTTCGTCGTACTTAACCGGCTTATATTTTTCATTCTTAATGTTAATTTCAATGTTCTGAACTTTTTCCGTAATGTCATTGTCGCTGAGCTGTTCTACTATTTCCTTGGCCCTGTCTATTACCATATCTGGCACTCCGGCCAATTTTGCAACCTGGATTCCGTAGCTTTTATCTGCGCCGCCCTTGATTATCTTCCTAAGGAATACAATGTCATCGCCTTTTTCCTTAACGGCAATACAGTAATTATTGACATTGTCCATTTTTCCCTCTAATTCCGTAAGTTCATGGTAGTGGGTGGCAAAAAGCGTTTTTGCGCCTAAAAATTTACGGTTGCTTATATGTTCTATAACAGCCCATGCAATGCTTAAGCCGTCAAATGTAGAGGTTCCGCGTCCGATTTCGTCTAAGACCAGAAGACTGTCGGCTGTTGCATTTCTAAGAATATTGGCCACCTCATTCATTTCCACCATAAAAGTTGACTGACCGCTTGCCAAATCGTCCGATGCACCTACTCTGGTAAAAATCCTGTCAACTATACCAATGTTGGCCTTTGCTGCCGGAACAAAAGAGCCTATTTGGGCAAGTAAGACAATCAGCGCGGTCTGTCGCATATAGGTTGATTTTCCTGCCATGTTAGGGCCTGTAATTACTGCTATGCAATGCTTATTTTTATCCAAATATGTATCGTTTGATATAAACATATCATTTTGGATCATCTTCTCTACTACGGGATGTCTGCCGTCTTTAATATCTATTGTGCCCTTTTCGTTAAGAGCGGGCCTTACATAGTGATTGCGCTCTGACACATAGGAAATTGAAGCCAGTACGTCTAACTTGGCAATGGCCCTTGCGGTCTTTTGGATTCTCTCTATCTGGGCGGCTATGGTTTCCCTTATTTCACAGAAAATATCATATTCCAAGGAATACATCTTATCTTCCGCATTTAAAATTGTATCTTCAAGCTCTTTTAATTTAGGAGTTGTGTAACGCTCAGCATTTGCAAGCGTCTGTTTCCTTATGTAATCGTCCGGAACAAGCTCTTTGTAGGAATTTGTCACTTCAAAATAATAGCCAAAGACCTTATTGTACTTAATTCGCAGATTTTTAATTCCGGTGCGCTCCCTGTCTTCATTTTCCAAATTTGCAAGCCAGTTTTTACCTTCTGTTTTGGCCTTCCTGAGTTCATCAATCGTTTCATTGAAGCCGTCTTTGATTATACCGCCTTCCTTAATGGTAATAGGCGGCTCCTGTGTTATGGCATCGTCTATAAGATGAAATATATCCGATAAATCGTCCATTTCCTCTTGAATTTCCGACATCAGCTGTGAATGAGTGTCTTCCAGAACGGTTTTAATGGACGGAAGCATTTTAAGTGAACTTCCAAAGGCAATCAAATCCCTCGGATTGGCGGTTCTGTAGCTCACACGACCCAAAAGTCTTTCCAAATCATATATGGGATTTAAATATTCGCGAAGCTCGTCCCTTAGCATACTGTTTTTACAAAGCTCTTCTACCGCATCTAAACGGTTTTCAATTTCTTCTTTATCAATTAAAGGCTGTTCTATGTATTTGCGAAGCAGTCTGCCTCCCATAGCGGTTTTGGTTTTATCAAGAACTCCAAGAAGCGAGCCTTTTTTCTGCTTCTCGCGAAGCGTCTCAATAAGCTCTAAGTTGCGTCTGGTTGCGCCGTCGAGCAGCATGTATTTATTAGTCAGATACGGATAAAGATGCGTAAAATGCTCCAATGAGGTTTTCTGCGTCTCATAGAGGTATTGCATAAGCGCTCCAGACGCAATAAGTCCTGACGGAAACTCTTCGATTCCAAGCCCGGTAAGCGTTGTCACATGGAAGTGCTTAAGTAAGCATTTCCGGCATATATCTTCGTCAAAATAGTGGTTTGCAAGTGAATAAACCGTCACTCCTAGCCTGTTTTTCAGCCCTTCTATGTCAAAGCCGCTGACAAGGAAAGCTTCATTACAGATAATCTCGGAAGGTTCATATTTATTGATTTCATCCAATAATTTACGGATGTCTTCAACCTCTGTCAGATAATAATCGCCGGTTGTAACATCGGCCGTTGAAATCCCGATTTTGCCGGGGAAATACGAAACGCATAAAATGTAATTGTTTTTGGAATCATCCGTTGGTGCGCTTAAGTTGGTGCCTGGGGTTACAATTCTTGTAACCTCGCGCTTAACAAGACCTTTTACCGTTTTGGGGTCTTCCATCTGTTCACAGATTGCCACCTTATACCCCTTAGATACCAGCTTATTAAGGTATCCGTCCACGGCATGATACGGAATTCCGCACATCGGCGCGCGCTCGTCAAGCCCGCAGCTTTTGCCCGTAAGCGTTATCTCAAGCTCCTTAGATGCCGTTTGTGCATCCTCAAAAAACATTTCATAGAAATCTCCGAGACGATAAAAAAGAATACAATCGGGGTATTCTTTCTTAGTCTCCATATATTGACGCATCATTGGCGTTAGTTCTTGCATCTTTTTTACCATCTTTCTGTATTTTTTCAATGACTGTTCTAGTCAACAACGTGTCCTGTATAATAAAAACCATGACATTCATCAAGCGATACCATAAACAGCTTCCCGATATATGAGGCATCTCCCGGAAAATGTACAAGCATATTATTTGAAAGGCGGCCTGTTACTAACGAAGCATCCTGCTCATTGATTTCTTCCACCAACGCTTCCATAACCTTCCCTTTTAATAAAAGGGCGCGCTGTTTGGCCGTATCCTGAACAACCTTTAGAAGTTTGTCAAAATTAGCTTTGACTAACTCATCAGGCACCTGATTTTCCATTGCCGCAGCTTTGGTTCCGGTTCTTTTGGAATAGATGAAGGTAAAAGCGTTGTCATACTGTACTTTTTTAACAACATCTATCGTTTCTTCAACATCCTCTGCTGTTTCGCCGGGAAAACCTACGATAATGTCCGTTGTAATTGCCATATCGGGAATTTCTTTTTTGATTTTTTCAACCAAAGCAAGGTACTGGGCCTTGGTATACTTCCGGTTCATGGCCTCTAGTATGGCATCGGAACCAGCTTGCAAAGGCAAATGCAGGTGACGGCATATCTTGTCAGAATTTTTCATAACCTGTATAAGCTCGTCCGATAAATCTTTTGGATGCGAGGTCATGAAACGGATTCTTTTTATTCCGTCTATTTTTTCTATTTCCTGCAAAAGTTCGGCAAAGGTGCATGGCGTATCCAGATTTTTGCCGTATGAATTTACATTCTGCCCAAGCAGCATGATTTCTACTACGCCGTCAGCGGCGAGTTTCTCAATTTCTCTTATGATTTCTTTGGGGTCTCTGCTGCGCTCGCGTCCTCTCACATATGGAACTATGCAGTAGCTGCAAAAATTATTGCAGCCGAACATAATATTAATGCCTGATTTATAAAAATATTTCCGGCTTATTGGAAGGTCTTCGACCACCTGGTCGGTTTCCTGCCAGATGTCTATGACAATTTCATGATTTTTATTGCCTTTTTTTTCAACTGCATTATCATAAAAATCTCCGGAGTTTTCAAACATTGTAACAAGCAGCTCCGCAAATTTAAAAATATTATGCGTACCGAAAATCAAATCTACAAAACGATAACTCTTCTTAATTTTGTCAATCACGGTCTGTTCCTGCATCATACAACCGCAAAGAGCGATTTTTAAGTGGGGCTTTTTCTTTTTAAGGCTGTTTAAGTATCCCAGTCTTCCGTAAACTCTCTGGTTGGCGTTATCCCTGACCGTACAGGTATTATATATAACAAAGTCAGCATCTTCTTCACTATCACTTATTTCATAGCCTATCTGTGACAAAATTCCGGTAAGTTTCTCGGAATCCCTTGCGTTCATCTGACAGCCAAAAGTTATAACCGAAGCATACAAAGGACGGTTAAGCTCTGAGCTGATTTCTTTCACATACTTTTTTGCCTTATCTATAAAATAATATTGCCTTTGTGATTCATCCATAGTTTCTTTCAATTTAATCCCTCATTCTTACTCAACATGCGATGTTTGAGCGTAAGCGCAAACTCGCGGGTGAAAAATTTATTTTTCACCCTCTCCTAACACTTTACAACTAACGAATCTTCTTAGAACAAGCCACAGCTAAGGCTCCCGGCCCGATATGGCAGGCAACACTTAAAGAAAGCGGATCTACATTGATATCAAACCCCGGAAATTCCTGCTCGAGTTCGGTTCTTAACTGGTTAGCCGCCGCCAAATCATAAGTATAGGCAATCTGCAGCCATATATTGTCCTTATCGGCGCCGCCGAAACGATTATTCATGTCGTTTCTGATGGCGTTTATCATTATGGATTTAGCCTGTGAAACCGTGCGCGCTTTAGCGAAGGCGTCCAATTTTTCACCTTGAATCTGTAATACAGGTTTTAATTTTAAAATTGTGCCAAGCGCGGCTGCCGCCGGAGTGATTCTTCCGCCTTTTTTAAGATAATACAGGGTATCTAACATTATATATATGCTTGAGTTGAATTTATCTTTTTCAAGAAAATCTTTAATCTGTGCGGCGTTCATTCCATCGTTTGCTAATTTAAGCGCATCTAAAGCGGACTGCCTCTGGGTAACGGAGATACGCTGGTTATTTACGACCTGCACCCGACCGTCATAGTCCTCAGCAAGCATCATGGCGCTCTGGCATGATCCGCTTAGTCCGCTTGACATAGGAATATGCACAATCTCATCATATTCTTTAAGCAGTTCATCCCATAAATCCATAACGGATTCAGGCGTTGGCTGACTGGTTACTACCGACGCACCTTCTGCAAGCCTTTTATAAAATTCTTCCTGGGATAAAGTAATATCTTCGTAATATGTTTCTTCATTGATCATAAAAGGCATGGGAAGAACCGAAAGTCCAAACTCCTTTGCCTGATTTTGTGTTATTCCGCTATTACTGTCCGTAACAATTGCAACCTTTGACATTTTTTTAACAACCATACCTTTCTTTTTCTGTATTTCAATTTTATTATTTCGTCTGTATCAGTTTACCGTTTAGATAGTTCTAAAGTCAATTGAATTTTCATCCGACTTATCAAGAATACACTTTATTCTCTCATTTTCTGCGCTGTTAAGCTCCGGATCATTACTAAGCAGTTCATCTGCCTCTTCGCTTGCACTTTGTAAAATAGAAGCATCCGTATAAATATCCCCCAGTTCAAAGTTCAAATCGCCGCTTTGTCTTATACCGAATAAATCGCCCGGACCACGTAGTTTAAGATCCTGACTTGAGATATAAAAGCCGTCATTTGAGTTATTTAGGATTTTCAGTCTGTCCATCGTAGCTTTGTTTTGCGTAGCGCTTATAAAAATGCAGTATGACTGATGTTTACCACGGCCTACCCGACCACGTAGCTGATGTAACTGTGCAAGACCGAATCTTTCCGCATTTTCTACCATCATTACGGTGGCATTGGGAACATTGATTCCGACCTCGATTACGGTTGTAGATACTAACACGTCAATTTGATGGGCTTCAAACTGCTCCATAATATAGTTTTTATCTTTAGGCTTCATTTTGCCATGAAGATAAGCGACCTGAATTGAGGGTGGCAGAACGCTCTTTAGCTTGGAAGTGTACGAAATTACGTCTTCCAAATCCTCCATCTCGCCCGCCTCAACCATCGGACAGATAACATAGACCTGTCTTCCTGCGCCGACTTCTTTTTCAATAAACTGATAAGCTTTGTTTCTATATGAAGTTCCGACCACACAGTTTTTAATAGGTAACCGGTTAGCCGGAAGTTCGTCTAATACCGAGATATGCAAATCTCCGTATAAAATTATTGCAAGCGTTCTTGGAATCGGAGTCGCGCTCATAACAAGCACATGTACTGCTTCACCCTTTTTAGCAAGCGTCTCACGCTGTCTTACACCGAAGCGGTGCTGTTCATCTGTAATAACGAGCGCGAGTTTATGATATACAACCTTTTCCTGTATAAGTGCATGTGTGCCTATGATAATATTGGCATCACCATTCTCGATTTCACTATAGATTACTCTTCTGTCCTTAGCCGTTGTGGAACCGGTAAGAAGGACGGGATTAATATTTAAATTGTATTGTTCTTTTAATTTAATAAGGGTCTCAAAATGCTGCTTGGCAAGCACCTCAGTTGGGGCCATCATTGCACCCTGATATCCGTTAGAAACACACATAATCAATGCGAGAAAGGCAAGTATAGTTTTTCCTGAGCCTACATCGCCCTGAATAAGCCTGTTCATTACAAAGTTCCCGCATAAATCTTCTTTAATCTCTCCCCATACCTTTAGCTGGGCGTTTGTAAGGCTATAGGGAAGTGCTTCAATAAGGCGTCCTGCATCTGCTGTTTCTATCATTTTATAGTCGCTTGGCAATTCGCTGTTTTCTGATTTAAGTCTTCTAAGTGTTAATATAAACAGGAAAAATTCATCAAAAACCAGTCTTCTTCTTGCCTTCGCCAAAGTTTCATAATCAGACGGAAAATGCATCTGGTACATAGCGTCGTGTCTGGACATAAAATTATACTTAGTAAGTATATGACAGGGCAGATATTCTTCCTTAGCCTGAGATACTTCAAAGGCTTGTTTGACCGTCTTAGTCAACATGTTGTTGCTGAGCCCTTTGGTAAGCATATATTTCGGTAAAAGGCAATCTGTCATCTTACTATATTCTTCAGGTTTATAGACAGTGGCCTGTTCCATAACAAGCTGTCTGCCTTTTTCCTGAATTATTCCGCGGAAAATATAAAAGGCGCCTTTTTTCAGTGTATTTTTTAGATAAGGCATATTAAAATATGTCATCTGTACCATACCGAAGGCATCCTGAACCGTAAAATTCAATATACTAAGATTACGCACATGTCTGGTCGTCATATTTCCGGTAATCGTACCACGTATGGCAATACGCTCACCTATAGGCACCAGCGATATCGGCATGGGCGCTTCAAATTTCTCATAGTCTCTTGGATAGTAATGAAGCAGATCCTCAGTTGTAGTTATATTTAGCCTTGTAAAAAGCTTGGCTGTTTTTTCACCGATACCTTTTAAAGAAGTTATGTCCATAGAACACCCTCATGTTAACCCCAAATTCCCGGGTAACAAGTTGTTACCCGGGAATTAACATTATTCCGCAGATACTATATAGTAATAAATGGGCTGACCGCCGTATTGAAGTTCAATATCGCAGCCGCTGTATTTCTGTTCTACTTCTTTGCAAAGAGTCTGAGCCTCTTCTTCCGGGATATCAGCGCCGTAATATATGCTGATGAGTTCTTTATCGTCTGTCATCATCTCATCAATCATATTAGAAGCGACCTCCGACATGGAGCTTCCTACTGAAAGGATTCCTTTGTCGCCGATTCCCATATAATCGCCCTGTTTAATTTCCTTATCGTCAATTGTCGTATCTCTTACCGCATATGTTACCTGTCCGGTATTTACGTTTTTGATTTCATCCATCATGGTTTCTTTATTTTCTTCAACAGACATATCCGGTACGTAATTTATGACTGCGGTAATTCCCTGCGGTACGGTTTTGGTCGGAATTACGATAATGTTCTTATCCTCAGCCAAAGCCTGCGCCTGATTTGCCGCTAAAATAATATTCTTATTGTTAGGAAGTATGAAAATATTATCCGCATTGACTTTATCGATTGCATTAAGCATATCTTCCGTACTGGGATTCATGGTCTGACCGCCTTCAATAATATAATCTACGCCAAGTCCGTTGAATATATTATTAAGTCCCTCGCCGGCGGATACCGCAATAAAACCAACATCTTTTCTAGGCTCGTTACTGCTGTCTGACTCTGCGGACGTCTTCGGTACATCCGGTTGTATTTCAGCCTGAACCGGCTGTGGTTCACTATCCTGGGACATCTTAAAGAGCTTCTCCTGATGCTCAAGCCTCATGTTATCTATTTTCATATTGGAAAGCGCACCGTACTTCAATGCCTTCTGGATAGCAAGACCAGGGTCATTGGTATGTACATGTACCTTTACCACGTCATCATCCGCTACTACAACTATGGAATCTCCGATAGATTCAAGATATTCTTTAAAATCAATTTCTGCCTTGATATTAAAAACCTTGTTTAACATAATTATAAACTCGGTACAATAACCAAATTTAATATCCGCATTAGCCTGCGCATTAAGGCTTGATGTTGAAAAACTTTTCACATGGGATGCTGCATTTTCGGATATGGTCAGGTCTATATCCTTCCCAAGAAAAGCATCATATGCGCCTTTTAACACCTGCATAAGACCCTGGCCGCCCGAATCAACAACTCCTGCCTGCTTTAGTACCGGAAGCATCTCCGGAGTCTTTTCAAGCACCTCGTCTGCGTACCGGATAACCTGATCTAAAAACTCGGCAAGGTCCTCTACCCCTGCATTAGCTAATTCCCTTGCTTTTTCGGCACCGCCTTTGGCTACGGTCAAAATTGTTCCTTCTTTGGGTTTCATAACAGCCTTATATGCGGTCTCAACCGCTTTCTCAAAAGCCTCTGCAAGCACCGGAACGGTTATTTCTTCCTGAGAAGCTTTTACAACTTTAGTAAATCCTCTGAAAAGCTGTGATAAAATAACACCGGAGTTACCTCTTGCTCCGCGAAGCGAACCTGAAGAAATCGCTTTGCACAAAGAAGGCATATCTATTGCGCCTGTTCCATTAAGTGCAGCTACTTCCTTAGCCGCAGACATAATTGTAAGCGTCATGTTTGTTCCGGTATCACCATCCGGCACCGGAAATACATTCAACTCGTTAATCCATTCTTTTTTACTCTCAAGATTCTTTGCCCCAGCTAAGAACATTTTTGCCATCATACGGGCATCTATTATATTTGAAACCACCTCGAATCCTCCCTTAGTCAATTGCTTTAACACCTTCAACAAAGATGTTTATTTTTTCAACTTCTATTCCTGTAAACTCTTCTACCTTATATTTTACGCTGTCAATTAAATTGTCCGATACGACGGGAATACTTACACCATAAGAGACTATTACATGAAAATTCAGCGTCAATTTATTATTTTTTAAAAATACCTGTATTCCGCGGGTCATGCTTTCCTTTTTAAGAAGCTTGACTAAGCCGTCTTTTACACTCATGCTTGCCATTCCGACAATTCCGAAACATTCCATTGCCACCGAGCCGGCATATTGCGCAATCGCTTCATGGTCTATTGAAATATTGCCCAAATGTGTATCCATTGAAGATGCTTTCATAGAATTCCTCCTTCACATATTTTATACATATATCTATATTATAAACCCTAATAACAAAAATTGGAAGAATTATCGAATGTGTCCCCACAGATTATGTTTCTTAAGGTCAATATATTCGCTATAAGCCTTCTCAAGAATCTCTTTTTCATTGGGAAACTTAAGTAAATGAACCGCTTCATGATATTTATAATAACCGGAGTCCACGAAAAATTCTTCCCGCTGCGGCTTGCTGTAGTAACTGTTTGCCATCATAAGATACCAGTGGACTTCCTTTTCCACAATATCCTCAGGTACTGTAAAGGTATATTCGCTTGTACCTACATATTTGATTATTCTGGCCCTGGCCCCCGTCTCTTCCATAACTTCCCTGATTGCCGTCTCCTTATGATCCTCGCCCTCTTCTACAGTACCTTTGGGCAGTACCCAGCCTTCATATTTGTTATAAAAATTTTTGTACAAAAGAAGTATCTTTCCGCGATAAATAACCACCCCTCCGCAGCTTGTTGCTTCAATCATTAACTGCTTCCTCCAATCTTACCGTACTTTATGGGTTCAGATATGCATCAAAAAGCCTTCTGGCAATCGGTACTGCATAATCTCCGCCGGAACCGGCGCCCTCTATAATTATAGTCACACAGATTTGCGGATCATCCGCCGGCGCAAAACCGGTAAACCATGCATGTGAATCTGTCTTAACACTGTTGTATTCCGCAGAACCGGTTTTTCCTGCGGCTGTATAGGTCTGTCCTTTTAATTTGGTTGCAGTGCCGTTTTCCACAACCTGCATCATAAGTTCAGTTAATATCTCCGCTTCCTGTTCTGACATAACGCGGCCGTAACTGTTTGACGAAAATTGTTTAATGACATTTCCGTTATAATTTTCTACATAATCGATTAAATAAGGTTTCATCAAAACACCGCCGTTGGCAATTGCACTTGTGATCATATTCATATGAAGCGGCGTTATCTGGTCGGTTCCCTGCCCTATTGAAAGCTGCATTACATCTGCATCCGTAGAAGCTTCATCCACTGTAACCCTGCTTTTATTATATGCAAAGGATACCGGAAGCTCGGTGTTAAACAAAAGCTTTGACAACGTACTTCCATAGCTTTTCCTGTCTAAACCTACACTTATGTTGGCAAAAGAAGCGTTACAGGACTTAGCAAAAGATTTGGTAAAGTCCTCGCCGCCATGCGACGTTCCGTGATAACAGTTGATCACATCTTCCCCTATGGAAAATCTCCCGCCGCACTGATAGGTATAATTCATATAGGTATCAGGATTTTCGCGTATATACTCAAGCGCGGTAACAATTTTAAAGGTTGAACCCGGCGGATACAGTCCCTGAGTTGCCCTGTTAAGCAATATACCGCTCTCATTGTCCTCTAACATACTATCCCATATATTTTCAATTTCATTCGGATCAAAGTCGGGTTTGGAAACCATTGCCAAAATCTTGCCGCTTGACGGCTCTGTGGCAATAATCGCCCCTTTATAAATTCCAAGCGCCTGATATGCCGTCTCTTGAAGTGCAACATCCAGTGTGGTTATCACACTGTCGCCCGGATATTTCTCACCGGACATTTCGCTTGCCACCTTGTCCGATAATTTGGCGTTTGATTGAATCAGGTAGTAATTGCTCTGTGCTTCTATGCCAAAACGTCCATGTGAAGCATAACCTACAACATGTGCAAACATATTGGAAAAAGGATATTCCCTTCGCTCTTTTCCGTCCGAATCAGTTACAGTCTGTGCAAGAATCTGCCTGTCGTTTGCATAAATCGTACCCCTGCTGTTTTGGGATTTAAGAAGTTCCTGCCTGCTGTTGTAGCTGTTATTTATCATTTCCTGCCTATGCGTCATTGCATAATAACAGGTATAACTCATCATGCCAAGAAACAGGACTGCGAAAATGCCTGCAACAAAACCTATCTGTCTACCTGTCTTCTTCTTTATATTCAGTTGCTTCTTTTTCTCCCGAAGTTTCTCTTCTTCCAGGGGCTCTCTTCTTTTTCTTTCTGACACTTTTTGCTCCTTCGTCCTGCCTTATAATATACAGGCCCTCTATTACAAAAAACATGATAACCGTAATAAGCACCGAAGTTCCGCCATAGCTGATAAGAGGCAGGGTAACGCCTGTCATCGGAATAAATTTGGTGCCCCCTCCAATGGTCAAGAAAACCTGGAAAATATAAGTTATGCCCAGACCAAACGCAACAAGCTGGTAAAACCTGTCCTGCAGCTTTACGGATATATTCATAAACATGATAAAACAACTGATACTTATCAGTATTACGCACATTGCAAAAACAATCCCAAGTTCCTCAGCCACTGCCGAAAAGATAAAATCGGTTTCCACAAACGGGATTGAGGTAGGATTCCCTTCAAAAAGCCCCAGTCCGAACCAGCCGCCGCTGCTTATGGCAAATAGCGACTGCGTTATCTGGTAGCCTGCGTCGTCAATGCAGCTCCAAGGGTCCTTCCATGCCTGTACACGCACCTGTACATGTATAAAAAAGCGATATGCAAATACTGCGGCCGCACAGCCTCCCGCACTGCCAAGCAGCAGGTATATCCATTTTCTTGTAGCTATAAAAACCATAAATACATACACAATAAAGAATATAAGCGCGCTTCCAAGATCTTTTGAAGCCACCAGAATCATCACATGGAGACCTGCAAGAATCGCCGTCAGCATAACCCTTAAAATATCGTTTGTCTCATAAAGTGCGCCTGCCACGAAAAAGACAAAGAGTATTTTTACAAACTCAGAGGGTTGAAAGGTGATACCCGCTATTGAAAAGGAAAGCTTGGAGCCATGCGTTACAGCGCCTAAACTAAGCACTATGCCAAGTGCCACAATTCCGACAGCGGCATAAATCCATGTAAGTTCCTTTAAAAACTTAATCTTATGAATCAGATACGGAATGACCATACCTATTATTATGGACGCCGTAACTATAAAAAACTGTTTCAAGGCTCTTTCATAAGAAATCCTTGTCAGAATTACGAAGCTTATACTAAGCAGCATACACATATTGTTTATTATAAGTCTGTTACCCTTGGGATAGATCATGTGGAACAATACTACCGTTGCAAATAACAATATCTGCTGTAAAATATAGAAAAACAGATATTCCATATCTCCTGTCTCAAAGCAGATTACCATAAAGCAGGAAAAATGTATAAAAAACATCAAAAAATTCTGCCTTGTATAGAGTCCGCTTCTTTTTTCCTCGTTAGGAAAACGGAAAACAAAAAAACATTCTAATGTATATAATGCAAGCAGTAATGTAATTAAATACTTGGAAATCTCTGTTATATAAAGCTCCATAGGCCTATTCTACGCCCCTTTTATAATGCCCTGACGTGTACTTATCAACCGGAAAGGTATCTCTTTTTCCAATATAATACTTAAGTATCTCTTCTACCTGTTTCTTATTTTCAAAAACAAAGTCTAACCGGACTGCAAAAAGACCGGACTTTCGTATGTTTTTCCATTCCTGATGAAGCGAATACGGTACTGAATTGTAAATAATATTGTAACAGTGCTTACAATTGCATAAAACAGGAAACTTAGTGTTGTATCTGTCGGTCAAATACATCAAATCGGGTGTATTTGTTGCTATGCAGGATGCGGTTGTCTTTTTTATGCAATTGGCGGTAATCATCATGGGAATCGTGCCATATATGGGTAGTGAGAGGCTTGGATAATTATCTTCTGACTCCGCAAATTCTCCGCTGTCTAATTGCTTAATTTCCCTGCCGTTCAGCTCCCAGGGAATATAACATTCATCGGCATATTCCTGCAAAAAGCGTACCGCTTCGGAATTATAACAGTATAATCCCGCATCTGTTACTATCTCATATTTTGGCTCCAACGACATAACCCATTCAATTTCTTCTAAATTACGTACAAGAAAGCCCTGAATTTTGTCATCCAGCAGGCGGCTTAGCTGCTCCAGATAAGCTTCATCCCTTGCCCTTATTACAAATGGCAATGAGAGAAAAATTGCAAAATCTGTACGGTTTTCCAAATACTGACTAATTTGGTCAAATTCTTCAATATAAAGGTCACTTTCTATATATATTCTATCGCATGGATACTCACAAACCGCCCATATTTGCTCAAGTTTTCGCACATTGACTTGTATGGACAAAAAATCGGGGCGCTGACTGTGGTTTTTACTGCATTTTATCGGTTTTTCGTTCGGATTTTCACTGCTATGGTTTGTGTTTATTGTCTGGCTGCTATCCAAATTCTGGAAATTTTGCAAGTTTAGCTGCATTTTGGATTGTGGTCTAAGTTGTGCTTCAGACTGCGAATTTAGCAGCATATTTCGACTGCATACAAACCCGTTTGCCTCAATCAGTTTGTCTTCAAATTCTGCAATCGCGCTGCGGCGAAGTTCATTGAGTTTGGCATTTGGAATAAATATGGAATCCCCTACCGTTATATCTTCTTTAACTATATATAAGTTGGAATTTCCCGTTTTACTAAGCTGCTTCAAAACATCCTCTTTAGTCATAGGACGTTTCATGGCCTTTTGTACGGTTTCACCGTAAGCAGTCTGCGCAATTCCCATGCCCTCTATATTTAAAACAGCAGGTTTGTCTGCTTCAAAGGTTCCGCTTATGCTTATAGGGAACTTTTTTTCTTCCCTGAGGTAGTTTTCAGAGATTTCCATAAGCAAGGCTTCATCGCTTCCAAGATAGCTTCCCTTGCCAAGTGTTATCATCTCTTTTGCATTATGCTTATCATAATAACCGGTCTGAACCTCGCTTCTAATATAAAGCTTATAAAGCCTGTCCATATCAGCTTTATCGACATGATACGAAGTTTCGCCCTTGTCATAAAACTTATCTATATATTTACGGTATATTGCCGTAACCCCTGCAGCGTATTCAGGCTTTTTCATCCTGCCTTCTATTTTAAAAGAATCAATTCCTGCACCAATAAGCTGCGGAATGTATTCTATGGTACACATATCCTTAAGACTTAACGGATACAATTCTGCCCCGGACACTTTATAAGGAAGCCTGCATGGCTGCGCACACCTGCCTCTGTTTCCGCTTCTGCCGCCTAATATGCTGCTAAACAGGCATTGTCCCGAATAACAGTAGCACATTGCACCATGTATAAAACACTCTATTTCTAATCCGGTCTTTTCTTTTATATCTTTTATTTCATTAAGAGAAAGTTCTCTTGCAGGTACAATCCTTGACGCTCCTGATTCTTTTAATAAAGAGGCGCCGCGAAATCCTGTAATTGTCATCTGTGTGCTGGCGTGAAGGGGTAAATCCGGAAAATTTTTCCTGACATAGCGCCACACTCCCAAATCCTGAATGATAATTCCGTCCAAGCCCGCCTCATAAAGCGGTCTTAAATAATCATAAATCTGGGAAAATTCGCTTTCTTTAACAAGTGTATTGAGTGTAAGATACAGCTTTTTACCACAAAGATGTGTATAGTGCAGGGCTTTAATGATTTCCTGCGTAGTAAAATTATCCGCATAGGCTCTGGCACTGAATTTATCACCGCCAAGATAAACTGCATCAGCCCCCGCATTTACAGCGCCGATAAGTGCCTGATAATTACCTGCCGGAGCCAGTAACTCAACATTTTTTCCACTCATAATTTAAACAACTATCACTTTCTTATAGAAAAAGCCGCCTTAGTAAGACAGCTTCTATTTTTTCATTTTGTCGTTTCCGTTTCAAGCCGAATCATTTTTTGGGATTTCTCATTGCTTCATTTTGAAGATTTTTAAGGTTTTTCTCCGTATTTTCTAACTTAATCTGAGACGCGATCAACTCATGCTTTAAGTCATATATCTCGGTATCCTTAGCTTTAAGTTCTTCTTCTAACAGACTTATTTGCTGCTTTGCTTTAAAATAGTCGTCAGCTATATTCAACTGCAGAAGCACATTCTGTGTATCCAGGGGTTGTTTTCTAAAGCTGTCAACTTTACCGTATTCATTTACCTTATTATTAATATACGAAGCTACTTTCTGCAGATACTCTTCACTTTCATAGCCGCTTAAAGTAAAGACTTTTCCACCTATAATAACCTCGGTATCTGTTTTAGCTGACATTAGCTCACCCCCAAAATACAAAATATGCTATTCTTTAAAAAACACTTATACAATATCTATTATATATAGCTTAGGAAGGAATTTCAAGTCCTAAATGATGATATGCAAGTTCCGTTACTACCCGCCCCCTGGGAGTTCTGTTGAGAAAGCCGTTTTTCAGCAGATATGGCTCGTATACATCCTCCAGGGTTCCTGCATCCTCTCCGATTGCAGCCGCCAATGTATCAAGTCCAACCGGGCCGCCCTTAAACTTTTCAATCATTGTAAACAAAACATTCCTGTCTATATGGTCTAACCCCAGTTTATCCACTTCTAACAAATCTAATGCGGTATTTGCCACTTCCTTAGTAATGATGCCGTCATACTTTACCTGTGCAAAATCGCGCACTCTTTTAAGTATCCGGTTCGCCAAACGAGGTGTTCCGCGGCTTCGCCTTGCAAGCTCCATAGCGCCCTCAGATTCAATCGAAACTCCTAAAATTCTTGCAGAGTGTAAGATTATGAGTTTAAGTTCCTCAACGGAGTAAAATTCCAGATGATGGATAACCCCGAATCTATCCCTGAGCGGTGCACTCAAAAGCCCTGCCCTTGTTGTAGCCCCAACCAGTGTAAAACGTGGAAGATTCAGCCTGATAGAACGCGCCGAAGCTCCCTTTCCAATCATAATATCTATAACATAATCCTCCATTGCAGGATATAGAACCTCTTCCACTTGCCTGTTAAGCCTGTGTATCTCGTCCACAAAAAGCAGGTCACCCTCCTGCAGATTATTCAAAATTGCTGCCATCTCCCCCGGTTTTTCAATCGCCGGTCCGCTGGTAACCTTCATGTTAACGCCCATCTCATTTGCAATAATACCCGCTAAAGTAGTCTTACCAAGACCGGGCGGTCCATAAAACAATACATGGTCTAATGCATCATTTCTCTGCTTTGCAGCCTGTATATAAATCTTAAGATTTTCTTTTATCTTAGATTGACCAATATAGTCATCAAGTGTCTGCGGTCTAAGCGAGCCTTCTATCTGAATATCTTCCTGTGTGATATTTGTCTCAATTACCCTGTTCGCCATGATTGCCTGCCCTTTCTATAACCTAATATAAATACTTAAGCGAAGCTTTAAGTATTTCTTCTACACTTGCATCTTCCGCCGGATTTACCTGTTTAACCGCCCTTAATGCGTCAGATACTGAATATCCAAGGGCAACAAGCGCTTCTATCGCTTCATTTTTCTCATCTGTATACGCGCTGCCGGATAACGAAGCCGCAGCAATATCTTCCTTGGGTGAAAGTGCATCCTGCAAAGAAACCTTGTCTTTTAAGTCTAAAATCACTCTTTCCGCGGTTTTAGCGCCTATACCGGGAGCTTTGGAAATTGCTTTGGAATCTCCGGAAAGTATTGCAAACCTAAGCTCGTCCGCGCTCATAATAGATAAAATGGCAAGCCCGCCTTTAGGCCCTATTCCGTTTACGGTAATCAGTTTCTTAAAGATTTCAAGATCATCTCTTGTCAAAAAGCCATATAAGCTGAAAGCGTCTTCCCTGACTAAAGTATATGTATATATTTTAACAAGACCTGAAGTTCTATCAAGCAGATTGGCTGTTCGTGCGGATATTTTTATATTATATCCAATCTGATTAACTTCCAGTATCAGATTATCCTCGCTAATTTCCTCAATTTTTCCTTTTAGGTAGGCGTACATATTAATTCCTCACTTGTTTCTTTTAGGTAAGCGTATATATTTATCTTCCACGTATCACAATTTATTTTGTATATAGGGCATAAGACGCATACTGATAAGCCCTATAATAAAGCCCGTTGCCACACCTGCGGCTAACAGCACCGGTAAATAAAATATGGGGGCATATGTTTCTACTACGAACATTGCAACAATAAGCTGCCCTATATTATGAAAAACTCCGCCGCCGATGCTGACGCCGACAATCGAAAAAACATTTGTTTTTTTCATAATAAACATTACGGTGAAACTAAAGAGAGCTCCTGCAAGTGCATAAAGAATTGCGAAAAGATTTCCAAACATAAATCCGGAAAGCACAATCCTAAGAATATTGACGGCCAATGCCTCTTTTTCCCCATATAAATATAATAAAATTACAACAATAAGATTAGGAAGCCCCAGCTTGATTCCGGGGATTCCTATACTTAGTGGCAAAACGGATTCTATATAGGATAAAATCATGGACAATGCCAGTAAAAAGCCCAGCGTTACAGTCTTTTTCATCAATATGCCACCCCGTCCAGAACATTTTCTTTGCCGCCCTTTATCTCAATGACTAACTTGTGTGGCAGACAGATTATATTTTCACCGGTTTTAGATATTGCGCTGTGATGCACGCATATTTTATCGGGGCAGCTGCTTTGTAACATGCGGATATCGTTATCGGCACATATAAAAACATTATATTCGACATCAGGAAGTTCTATCGATTCCCACTCTGTTGCCGATAATTCCCGCATGGTTATACTATCATCTGAACTTTCATAAGCTAGCAGATAATATACAGACTCCGACTGTTCAAGTGAAATCTGTCCAAGCAGCGTCTCTCCATCATATGAAACCACTGCATAACTGCCCTTCATGCTATGCAGCTTTATTATTAAAAAACTGACAAGCGCTGCCGCCAATATCACGAAAACTAAGCAGATATCGGCTTTCCTTACCCTATGCTTCTTATCAGCATCAATTTTATCACACCCGAACATATGTTTCAATACTTTCCGTTAAAAATCTGTGCAATCGGTGAATCATCGGAAAGTATTATGGTCTTATTATCGCCGTTCATACTTTCTTCAAGTGCATCTAATGCCCTTACAAAAGAATAAAAGTCCGTTTTCTCAGGATCGGAATATGCCGATGAAAGAATTCTCATATATTCCGCTTCGCCCTGTGCAATCGTGGCCTCAGCCTGTGCCTGGGCGTCCGATATCATAATGGACACTTCTTTATCCGTAGTGTTTTCTATCATTTTGGCCTGGGCTTTTCCCTCTGCAGTATATTGTGCCGCTATATTCTCTCTCTCAGAAATCATTCTGGTATAGACTGCCTGCTTATTATCGTCCGGCAAATCCAGTTTCTTGGCTTCAACAGTTACGATTTCAATACCATACTGTTCTTCTACATGATTAATCTGATCCATTATCTCTTCGGTTAAAGACTTGATTTCAATAACCTCTTTGGTTTCAGAATTGATTTCAAGGTCATTGTTAACCACATCGGATTCTTCCTGCGCTACGGTAACAGTCATTTTGCCGTCACGGCTCATTATAACCTCATCCTGCTTCATATTGGAGATAGTGTTCTTGGTTGCATTGTATACAATGGTATCAATACGTCTTTCAGCATTGGAAACCGAGCAGCTAAGTGTCTGCGCAAACTTAAGCGGGTCATTAATCCGCCATAAGACATAGCTGTCCAGAATCATCGTCTTTTTATCTGATGTTATAACATCTGACGCCGGTAAATCGTATAATAAAAGCTGGTTGGGAATCGTATCCACAGAATCTATAAACGGTACTTTAAAGCCCAGTCCCGCCTGCGTAATTACATTCTGCACTCTTCCAAAGCGTCTTATAAGTTTGTACTGATTGGCTTTGGTAATAACTATACTGTTGCCGCCTACAATCATAATGGCTAAAACAATAAGTAATAATAAAATACCTTTATGGGATTTTTTCTCTTTTTTTGTACCCTTTTTTGTTCCGTCGGAATTGAATCTTTCATATTCCACATTCGAATTATTTGATTGATTATTTTGATCAAACATAATAACTATTCCTCCTAATTTGCTTAATCCTGTATATTTGGATCTGCTTCATCTGAAGAAGCCGTATTGGAATTTACCGAAGACGTACCTCCGTTTATGGAAGAACTGTTATCGGTTACGAAACTGTCCAAAGGCAATACGGTACTTGTGGATGCATCTGAGCTTTGAATTATCACTTTGATATCCGGCAATACATCTTCCATTGCTTCATAGAACATACGTTTCTTGGTTACTTCCGGATATTTGACATATTCTTCATACATAGAATTGAATCTTGCTACCTGTCCGTTTGCTTCATTAATACGTTTTTGTTTGGCAGCTTCCGCGCTTTGAAGGATTTCATCTGATTCAGCCTCGGCTTTAGGAATCTGTTCATTACGGTACTTATTTGCATTGTTAATGGCAGTTTCCTTGCCCTGCTTAGCGGTTTCTACTTCCTTAAAAGCGTTGCTTACCGCAGCTGTAGGCGGCTCTGCATCTTGAATGGTAATATTAATAAGCTGGATGCCAATATCGTAATCCTCTAATTTTTCCAAAATCATCTGGGTAATATTGGCCTGAATTTCATTTTTACCGGTTGTAAGCACGCTGTCTACGGTATAAGAAGCTATCGTTGTCCTTATACAGTTCTGCGCAATATTTTTAAGTATTTCCACAGGATCCTGCGAAGCATAAAGTGCCTTTACCGGATCGGTCACACGATAGGCCGCATAAAAATCCACGTTAATAAAATTATAATCAGAAGTGATCATCATGGCGTCATCGACATCATCCATCGTCATGTTTTCGTATTCCGCTTCATAGACAATCGTCAAGCCTTTGATGGTTGTATTCACCTTACTTA
>CAMWKB010000021.1 GCA_947174705.1 uncultured Lachnospiraceae bacterium | reverse complement strand
AACCACTATCTGTAGAACTATTACTGCTATAGCTTCCTACGCCTGTGTTACTACTGTTAACATATGAACTACTACTATATGCGCTACTGTCTGTAGCATTATTACTGCTATAGCTGCTTACGCTTGCATTACTACCATTACCATATGAGCTGCTACTGTATGCACTACTATTTGTAGAAGCATTACTGCCATAGCTTCCTACGCTTGTATTACTACTACCATACGTGCTGCTACTGTATGCACTAGCATCCGTAGAAGTATTACTGCTATAGCTTCCTACGCCCGTATTGTTATTATTACCATACGAACTACCGCTGTATGCGCTACTATCTGTAGCATTATTGCTGCTATAACTACCTGCGCTTGTATTACTACTATAGCTGTTACCTACACTTGCATCACTATTATTACTATTATTCCCATACACCCCGGCATTCGTCTCCGTCCCGCTCTGCGAAGCCAAAACTCCTTCCGCCGGCTCTACCGTCGGTTTAACCTCCGGGTTATATCCATTATTTTCCACACCGGAATTATTTACCCCGGAAAAATTATTGTCATACATAATAAAGACTCCTTCCTCCAACGATTAATTCGGATTTTCCTTAACTGTAAAAACAAGTATAGTCTTTAATTGTGTACAAATTGTGATAAAAATTTTTTCTTTTTGTGTTTTTTATTAAATAACATACGCTATTCAACTGTGACAGATTTTGCCAGATTCCTCGGTTTGTCCACGTCACAGCCTTTTCCTACAGCCACATAATATCCAAAGAGCTGCAGCGGTATAATTGCAAGTGAATTAGCAAGATATGGATTAGTCTCCGGAATATAAATCACATAATCAGCTGCCTTTTCAATCTCTGTATTGCCTTCACATGTAACTGCCAGTACAAATGCGCCTCTAGCTTTTACTTCTACCATATTGCTTATTGTTTTGGCATATAAGGCAGGCTGGGTAGCAACTGCTGTTACTAACGTGCCTTCTTCAATCAAAGAAATAGTTCCGTGCTTTAGTTCGCCCGCTGCATATGCTTCCGAATGTATATAAGAAATTTCTTTTAATTTTAAAGAGCCTTCAAGTGAAATTGCATAATCTATACCGCGTCCGATAAAAAATATATCCTTGGCGCCGATATAGCGGTTCGCAAATTTCTGGATTTTTAATTTATTATTTAAAAGAAGCTCAATCTGGTCAGGCAGGCACTTTAAATCTCCTAATAATGAAGTAAAGTCTTCCTCTGATATTTTTCCCCTGACTTTACCAAGTTTAATTGCAAGAAGATACAGGGCAATAAGCTGCGCGCTGTAGGCCTTGGTAGTGGCTACCGCAATCTCCGGCCCTGCCCATGTATACATAACATTATCGGCTTCCCTGGCAATAGAGCTGCCCACTACATTGACAATTCCAAGCACTTTGCAGCCTCTGGCTTTGGCTTCTCTGAGCGCTGCAAGTGTATCTGCGGTTTCTCCTGACTGGCTGATTACTATTACCATAGCCCCTTCTTCGAGAATAGGGTCACGATAACGGAATTCGGATGCAAGGTCTACCTCTACCGGTATTCTCGCAAGCCCTTCTAACGCATACTTTCCGGTCATTCCGGCATGATAAGCCGAACCGCAGGCAACAATATGGATTTTTCTTATTGCCTTAAGTTCATCGTCTGTCATATTCAGTTCTTCGATTACGATATCATTTCCTTTGACTCTTGGAGACAATGTGTCGGAAACGGTCTTTGGCTGCTCATACATCTCTTTTAACATGAAATGCTCATATCCGGCTTTCTCCGCCGCATTGGCATCCCAGTCAATTGTTACGGGCTCTTTCTTGATTTCTTCCTCATCTACCGTATAAAAATGCATGTGGTCGTTTCTAAGCCTTACAACCTCGTAATTATCCACATAATATACTTTTCTTGTATACTTAAGAATTGCAGGCACATCAGAGGCTATAAAGCAGCCTTCATCACTTTGCCCTATAACTAGCGGACTGTCCTTTCTTGCCGCAAAAATCTGGTCCGGGCAGTCGGCAAACACGATTCCCAAGGCGTATGAGCCTTCTACGCGGTGCAAAACCTTGGTTACTGCTTCAAGCGGATTGCCTTTATAATAATAGTCCAAAAGATGCGCTAATACCTCTGTATCGGTCTCCGACACAAATTTATAGCCCTTATTAATCAGCTTATTACGCAGCTGTATATAATTCTCGATTATTCCGTTATGTACGACTACAATCGTTTCTTCCGTATTAAAATGAGGGTGTGCATTGGTATCACTGGGAGCGCCGTGAGTCGCCCACCTTGTATGTCCTATACCGCACAGTCCCGGCATATTTTCTCCGCCATGCGTCAGATTCTCCAGTATTTTAAGCCGTCCTACCGACTTGCGGATATTAATTTTTTCTCCATCATAAATAGCCATACCGGCAGAGTCATAACCTCTGTACTCCAACTTGGACAATCCGTCCAGAATAATCGGCGCCGCCTGTTTGGTTCCAATATATCCTACGATTCCACACATACTACTTTCCTCCTTTTTCTTCGTCCGACTTGCCATATCCCTTACTTGCATCAATCTTACTGCCTGCCATGATTATATTATCCCTGGCCCAGTATTCCTTATTCGACGAACATTTCACCACCAACGCCCGTGGCAGTTTTTTATAGTTCTTACCCAAAAGATAGCCCGCATACTTAAATCCGCTGTTAACAATTAAGGCCGGTATCTTCCTTTTCATTTTCATCCGGTGCAGATGCGCCGCTGTCAGCTTAACAAGCTTTATTCCCTCCGATTCGGACGTGACTTTTGCAAAAATTTCCGGATGGTCAGCCTGCGATACGCCTAAATCAAAGTTTCTGTGAAACTGTTCCATATTACTGTAATTATGGGAATGATATACCTTTGCATCCGGAACATACGCAATCCCATATCCCGCATTTATGGCTCCTGCCGCAAAAATCATATCCTCGTTAAATATGGTATGTTTTACAAACCCGCCTAATGAATCAAAAATCTCCCTTTTATACGCCGCGCACACATTGGAGCAAAAAAAGGTTTTAATTCCGAGTCTCTCAATATCATCCTTCGTTTTAACTGCCTTTTCAGCCGGATAATTAAAATTTCTCGTAAACTTCTCCGCCTCGCGGCAGTCATCCTCTGCAAGCTGTCTCCCATAGGCTATTGCGACGTTTTTCTGTCTCAATCCATTAACAAGTTCTTCAATCATAAATTCATCAGCCGGAACCGCATCCTGCGTCATCATTACGAAAATATCGGCATCCGAGAGACGCACTCCTCTGTTTCTGGTCTTGCCGTGATCGAACTCCCGCTTTGACAGATGCCTCACCAATACATTTTTGTACTTTTTTGAAAAAGAAGTGCCATAAACCAAACGGTCAAAATATTTCTGTTCGGTATTCAATATTATTATACGCTGCGGTTTAACTGTCTGATTATCAAGCATTTCCATTAAGCTTAGAAATTTCCAGTCCGGCTTATAAGTCGGGATGATCACATCCACTCTTTCCAACAATGTCTTTCCCCCAAATAGCATGAAGGGACCTGCAAACACGGTCCCTTTTGCTACAACTTTCTATATATTAAATCTTTAAAAATTTACTTATTTTACGACGCTGGCAGTGTCTGCTGCAATCTTAGCACTACATTCCTTAACAGTTGAAGACGGTTCATACTCATAATCGTCAAATAAGAACTGATGCAGCCATTTAACATTCTCCTCAAGGTCTACCGGTATTACGCATGAGCCCTTAGTGCCAACGGTTCCGGTGGCTCTATGCTCCTCGGTCGGGAAACCTGCCTTATCGGTAAGACTATAGTCTGAAATATGCAAAAGCACTTCGCCAATGTCATTTAAATCAAGTGACGTATACACATCATCAAAAACATCACTGGCAATCTTCGGCAATGATGTCGGCGAAGCTTTCTTAGCCTGGTCCATTACCGCGCTCAAAACTTCACGCTGACGTTCGGTACGCCTGAAGTCATCGCCACCGCCATAACGTACACGGCAGTAACCTGTTGCCTGAAGACCGTCCAAAAGTTGGTATCCGGTTGACGTCACCGGTGTATAGCTGCGTTTGAGGTTATCGGCCATACATAACTGATAGCTGTTTAAGTGGGTCATCTCCACCTCGTCTACGTCAATATATACGCCTCCAAGTGCATCAATCGTTTCACTTAAGCCTGCAAAACCAACTGTTACAAAATCCTTTATATTCATATCCAGATTCATATTCAGCATGTTTATTGCCATTTCGGCTCCGCCCTTGGCATATGCGGCATTACACTTATTATACGAATCATTGCTGAGGTTCAGGTAAGTATCACGATAAACAGATACCAGCTTACATTCTCCCGTATCCTGATTAATGGATGCGATCATAATTGAATCGCTTCGGGTATTCTTCGACAACGCGCCTGTAGTAGAATCCACACCGAATAAGGCAATGTTCCGGTAACCCTTCATGGTGGTTTCCTCGGCTTCTTTGACAGTCTCGTTGATTATTATATCTTCATAGTCTATTTCAACCCTCTCCGTCTTTTCACCGGATAGTGTCAAATAGAGCACCATAACCATTATCAGCAGTACAAATATCTCCGCAATAAAAAGAATTATTCTTTTTCTCTTCTTCTTTTCTTTCTCTCTCCTGCTCATTTTCTTGCCGGAAGAGCTTCCTCTTTCTGAACCTTCCCGCTCCGGTGGTCTTGAACTTCTTGTGCCTGAGCTTCTTCCTTCTGACGATCTACTACCTGAACTTCTTCCTCCTGAAGACCGCCCTTCCGGGGGTCTTGTCCCCGATGATTTTCTTACAGGTCTTCTTTCTTCTTCATAAGCATCTCTATCATTCTTTGTCATATCACGTACTCCCTTGATTTCCAATTTTAACAAAATAAAGCATGTGCCACTTAGAATTATACTACATCTTGTAATAATTGCAATATTTTCTGACGTATTCATTAAGTATTTATAAATTCTTAATAATTACGCCGTGCTTAAATGAAGAAACGGCCTGCCATCTATATAGTATTATAGCTTTAATAGGCATTTTTATTTATGAAACCTTTAAATATAGTTAAAAACATTATTTTAATATCAAAGGATAACGTCCAGTTTTCTATATAAAAAATATCATGTTCAATCCTTCGCTTAATCGAGGTATCACCGCGGTAGCCGTTAATCTGCGCCCAGCCTGTAAGCCCCGGCCTTACCTGATGCTTTACCATATATCTTGGAATCTCTTCCTTGAACTGCTCGACAAACTGAGGTCTTTCCGGTCTCGGACCTACCACGCTCATATCGCCCTTTAATATATTAAAAAGCTGTGGCAGCTCGTCCATACTGGTTTTACGAAGCAGCTTCCCTACTTTTGTGACACGAGGGTCATTTTTCATAGTCCAGCCCTTTTTCTCGGCATCGGGCCTTTGCACTTCCATAGTTCTGAATTTGTACATTTCAAAAGGTTTGTTATGCAGGCCTATTCTCTCCTGCTTGAATATAACCGGTCCCCTGCTGGTGCATTTTATCGCAATAGCGCTGATCAGCATTATGGGAGAAAAAACAACCGCTCCCACAAGCGAAACCACAATATCCATAGCCCGCTTGGTAATCCAGTTTAAGGTATTCGTAAGAGGAACATAGCGTATATTTACAACGGCAAGCCCCATTAAGTCCTCGGTATAGGGTCTGCTTGGGAAAAGGCTGTTATAGTCCGGAATAAACTTGGTATGCACTCCTGATTTTTCACATAAATCAACAATATGTTCCAATTTATCATAGTCATTAAGGGAAAGGGTAATGGCGATTTCATCCAGCTTGTTCTCCGGAAGAATGTATAAAAGGTTTCCAATCGAGCCAACAACCTTTACCCCCCTGTATAAGGTTCCTCTCGGCACCGAATCATCAAGAATTCCGCGCACGACATAGCCCCATTGCGGATTGGCATTAATCCTGTTGATATATTCCTCCGCTGCCCTTGAATAGCCTACCAGAAGAATGTATTTTATGTTATAACCCTTTTTTCTGAAATATTGGAGAACTGTACGGATCAAAGAACGGCATATCGTAGTAAAAGCAATGTTGATTATATAGAACATACCCATCATGGTACGCGAAAAGTCTATCTGCTTAATTGCATACCAACCGGCCATCAATATGACAATTCCTACGGAATTAGCCTGTATAATATTGATTATCTCGTACTTGTGTGCGGTTGCACGTTTAGGAGTGTATAAATGAAAATAATAGTACAGGATCACATAACCCGGCACTATAAAATAAAGCAGCTCAAAATATGTCTGCATGGTAAGTACGCCTACCGACGGATCTATATCGGTAAAAGGGCTCTCGAATTTCAAATACCATGCAAATATATAAGAAAGTGCGACAACAATTGCATCTACCAAAAGATGCAGTCTATTAAAATATTTCTGGTTATCTTTAATCATAGTTTGCCTCTCTTATACCTCTTTTGTCCGGCTGCTACTATTGCCTTTAATAGTACAATACAGGCGCAAGACTTGTCAAGATTGAGGGCTATATAAACCTCTTTATTATATTTATCCACAAGTGTAGCTGGATATGGCAATATGAGGCTAAATTTGCCTTTTGATACCTTACTTTATGCCGCCTGCCCTCTGCGGACATACTCAGCTTAAATCCTTTAATAAGTCCCTTAAGATATACGTCACCCAGCCCTTTTTTTATAAAAAATAATGTTTTAATAAGAAATCCCATTAAGAAAAACGGCAGATTCAATATAATTTGTAAAAAGGGCATATTCTTATAAATAATATAAATGCTGTTTTTCGCCGTCAGATCAGCCTTAAAAGCATTGTAGCGGGAGCCAGAGGCAGCGCTTCCGGCATGATGAACGCGGGCTCTTGGCGCAAACACGCTGCGGTATCCGTAAATCTGTGCCCGATAACCTAAATCAATATCTTCCAGATATGCAAAATGATTCTCGTCTAACAATCCTATCTTATCCAAAATACTCCGCCTGTATATGGCTGCTCCGCCGCAGGCCGCAAATATAGGGTAACACTTGTTATATTTTATCTCCGGCTTTCCTTTTCCTATTGCAAAAGCCCAGCCAAGCGCGCAGTATAAATCTCCGGCGTCGTCTATTTTATCCGGCTCATGCATCGAAATCATTTTAGCTGAGGCCGAGAAAATATTGTCATTCTTATCCATGATACGTTCCAGTTCTTTTACAAAGCCCTGCTCTACCACCGTATCATTATTTAGGAATATCACATACTCCGTGTCAGCTAACTCAATACCCTTATTTATCGCCTTACAAAAACCAGTGTTATTTTTAAACCGGACAGTTTCTACCTCAGGAAATTTCTCACCAATAAGCTCATAACTTCCGTCAGCAGAAGCATTATCCACCACAATTATATTCGCATTTTCAGTTTTTAAAGAGTTAAGACAGTTCTCTATATACTGTATTCCGTTATAATTAGGTATTATAATTGTGGACTTCATTTGTTAAATCTCCTTTTAATTTCAGGATTCCACACGACAAGGTATCCGTTTTTCTCTACAGCCTTGCAAAGCTCCATGCTCAGTTTCTTATAGCCTTCTTCGTCACAGGAAATTGCTGATACATCTGCCAGTTTCAGCTTCTCGTTTTCTTTATATGATACACCTGTTATTTTTTCAAATATAGGTTGGAGTTCACTGCGAAGCCTCATGCATCTTATATCCACTGCCGCACATTCCTGAACTAACGACGCCTTGTGCGTGCTTCCTCCGCTGTATTCCTTGTGCAGCCCTCTATACACTCTCTCGCCGTCTTTATTATACATACCAGATGTTATTTTATTATATTTATCCAAGATGCTTCCGCCTATAATTCCCACATCGGGGCGCACCGTAAACATATCGGGTATATATTCAATCCGGTAAAAGCCCAGATGCAACGCATGTGAGACCTGTACCTGCCAGTTTCTGTTATTACAGAAATCCTCTAACGCCCTCTTACCAGCCTCATATGCATAGGACTTGCTTGCGGTATTCTCCGCGGTGGAATCCCTATGACAGCGCCAGTGATACAGCACCTTGGGAACATGGATTATATTTTCTTTTAATTTCTGTATGTCCACCCTGTCCATAAGTCCGGATACGACTCTCAGTACAAGGTCATAATCCTGTGCCCCGTCATACTCACCACGAAGCATTAATTTCTTCATACAGTCCGCTTCCACCACCATTAAGTGGCATATATAGTTATTGGATAATATTAAATCCAAATTAAATTCTGACTTTATATGTGGTTCTTTGACATTTTTCCCGTCATACTTGTCTTCATCAGAATAAAGCAGAATGGGATGGTTGTCCCCCGCTCCTTTCGTTTGGATAACATTCGCTATTTCATATAACGCATCAGCTGTTATCAAATCATCATGGTCTAACAGGGCAATATAGTCTCCTGTAGCTTCCCTTATTCCTGCATTCGTGTTTTCTGAAATTCCTTTGTTCTCCGTAAGTTTTATATATTTTATTCTCTTCTCTCTACTTTTAAAATACTCTGATTCGGGATGCCTCGATTCCAGATATTCCGATACAACCTTTTCTACCCTATCTCCTAAACTGGCGTCTGCAATTATAAGCTCCCAGTTCTCATAACTTTGGTAAAGCACTGAATCTATCAGTTCCCGCAAATACTCTTCTTTGGTTTCATATGCCGGAACCACGATACTGAATTTGTAGGGCAGTTTTTTGGATGCCTCTTTTTGTTTTAAAAGCAGACTCTTAGGCGGTTCCTCATATATATAATCAGATTTTTTTTCCTCTTCTATCCGTTCCATTGCTGCATAATAGGCATGTTTTACGCCGTTTTTACGCAGATAATTGACCGTTTTTCTGATATTATTTACATTTAGTATACGTTTCTTCATTTTGATACCTATAATGCTTTCTCAGCCTGCAGTCTTTGCTGCAAGTGTTAGAACTTCTCTTCACACTATAATATAGAATCGCCCTGAAATTACAGGACGATTCTATTTTTTACTATTTTAAATAATTTACGTTCACGTTCAGCCCACGCCCATTTATAAGTATGCTTTCAAATCCTCTGTCAGCTTGTTAAGCTTAGCATCTGCATCCTCAAGGCTGGTTCCTTTAACGCCCATGTAGAATTTAATCTTAGGCTCGGTTCCTGAAGGACGTGCGCAGCACCATGAATCATTGGTTAAATCAAAGTAGAGAACGTTGGACTGAGGAAGACCTGTTTCGCCTTCTGCTCCTGTCTCAAGATTCAAGGTCTTTCCGGTGTCATAATCTCTGAATTCTTTAACTTTCAGATCGCCGAAGTTCTTAGGCGGGTTGCTGCGGAGTTTATTCATCAAATCTGCAATTTCCTTAGCTCCGTCTATACCCTTCATGGTGATTGAATACTGGCTTTCTTTGTAATAACCGTACTTCTCATACAGAGTGATCATCTGATCCCATACGGTCTTGCCGTTTTTCTTACACCATGCTGCCATTTCACACAGACACATAACGGCTACAATGGCGTCCTTATCCCTTGCATGAGTTCCTGCAAGGCAGCCATAGCTTTCTTCAAGACCGAACACATAGTTGTTAGAGCCTGTCTGCTCAAATAACTTGATTTGCTCTCCTATGTACTTAAATCCAGTAAGAACTTCTATGCATTTAACTTTATAATCATCAGATATAGCCTTAGCCATATTGGTGGTAACAATCGTGGTAACAAGCGCCGGATTCTCAGGCATTCTGCCTGTTGCGGTTCTTTCCCTGAGAATGTATTCAGCAATCAACATTCCCGACATATTTCCGGTAAAGGAAACATACTCACCGCTCTTGGTATCCAATGCATAAATACCTAATCTGTCAGCGTCAGGGTCTGTTGCAAGCACGATATCAGCATTCTTTTCCTTAGCAAGCTCAAGTGCAAGCGTAAATGCCTTGGGATCTTCAGGATTAGGATATGCCAGTGTAGTAAAGTCAGGATCGGGCATCTCCTGTTCGGGTACTACGTATACGTTCTTAAAGCCAATCTCATCTAAAATTCTTCTTACCGGCAGATTACCCGTACCGTTGAAAGGAGAATATACAATCTTAATATCCTTGGCAACTTCCTCTATAATTTCAGGATGAATAATCTGTTTCTTCAGTTCAACCATGTATTTGTCGTCAATTTCTTTACCGATTACCTGATACAGACCTGCTTTAACAGCCTCGTTCTTGTCCATTGTCTTAACATCATGGTAATTGGTTACGTTATTTACCTCGGTAATAATCTCTTTATCCCTCGGAGCCGCTACCTGTGCGCCGTCCTCCCAATAACACTTATAACCGTTATATTCAGGCGGATTATGGCTTGCTGTAATGACAATACCGGAAATACAGCCTAATGTACGAAGTGCAAAAGATAATTCCGGAGTCGGTCTGAGTGAATCGAAAACATACGCCTTAATTCCGTTAGCAGCCAGACAAAGCGCTGCCTCATCGGCAAATTCAGGAGACTTCCTTCTTGAGTCATATGCTATTGCAACTCCTTTGCCTTCTCCACCCTGTTTCTTGATGTAATTGGCAAGTCCCTGTGTCGCCTTACGGACGGTGTAAATGTTCATACGGTTTGTACCTGCGCCGATTATACCCCTTAAGCCGCCGGTGCCAAACTCCAAATCCTTGTAAAAGCGTTCCTCAATCTCTTTCTCGTCGCCTTTAATTGCCTGAAGCTCCTGTTTGGTATTCTCATCAAAATAAGAATCTTCCAGCCAGAATTCATACTGCTCTTTGTAACCCATTCTTCTTCCCTCCATTATAATTTTTTTCATATTTTATATTTTAACATACTAGCTGTTAATTTTCAAAGCAAAGTCGCTTCTATCCAGTGAAAAATTAATATTATAGTATGGATCGCCATTTTCAAGCATTTCCCGCCATTTTTCACGGAAATGTTCAGACTCCTTATTATATCTTTCCGCCTTCTCTCCCTCGGTATCCAAGCCTCTGGAAGCAGACTCGTAATGATAGAGCTCTGCAAACGGTGTAAACACATTCAAATAGCCGGCCTCCCTGACTCTCAGACAAAAGTCCACATCATTCAGCGAAACCTCAAAAGATTCATCCAAGCCGCCTACTTTATCATAAATTTCCTTTTTAACCATAAGACAGGCTCCTGTCACCGCCGTCACATTCTGCGCATAGCAAAGCCTTCCCATATATCCAAGGTTATTGCAGCTTACCCTGTAATGCGTGTGTCCGGCAGTTCTGTGCGCTCCAAGCCCTATCACAACCCCGGCGTGCTGGATTGTCTTATCCTCATAATAAAGTTTGCATCCGACAGCGCCTACATCCTCTCTCTGTGCATACATCAGAAGTTCTTCCATCCAGTTTAACGTAATTACCTGAGTATCGTTATTTAACAGGATAACATACTCACCGTCAGCCTTGGAAACGCCTAAGTTATTAATACGCGAATAATTAAACTCCCCTTCATATGTTATGACGCTAATCCGTGGATTTTTGGACAATTCTTCGTAATATTCAAATATTTCTTCCGTAGAAGAGTTGTTTTCCACGATAATTATCTCATATTTATCATAACTGCTTTTTTCTAAAATAGAGGTGATACAGCGCTTTAAATCATCCAGATGGTCCTTATTAGGAATAACGATTGATATTTTAGGTTCGCCTATAATTTCATAGCGGATTCTGAATATTGTTTCAAACGCCTTGGTGGACGTAATCTCAAAGTTTTCAAAGCCTTTGCTCCTAAGATGCTCCGCAACAGCCCCCTTCGCCGCATCAATGGCGTAGCTCTTGGCGTTTATATCGGACGCAACACTGTCCTTATGCGAACGCCAGTAGTAAAGGAGTTTAGGAATATGCACAACCTTCTTCGCCTTATCCGTAAGCCGCAGAATCATATCATGATCCTGACTGCCGTCAAATTGTGAGCGGAATAACTCCGTTCCCTCCAAAAGCTTCCTGTCAAACATACTGAAATGACAGATATAGTTATTAGCGCGCAGATTGTCAATGGCAAAATCCGGTTTAAAGTGAAGTGTTATCATCTTATCTATGCTATCGCCATGAAATGTAGTTTCATCGCAGTACACGTAATCCGCTCCCTGCTCACAGACTGCCTTCATATATTCAAACAAAAGCGCCGGATGCAAAATATCATCATGGTCAAAAAGTCCTATAAAATCCCCATTCGCCATTGCAAGGGCACGATTGGTATTTCCGGATATTCCTTCATTTGTCTCAAGCCTTTCATACAAAATACGCCCCTTATCCCCTACAAGCTTGGATAATTCGGGATGTTCGCTAAGATACAGCGCATCCTTTTCAATGTATTCCTTACACACCGTTTCCACATATTCATGCTCACTGTCGGAACCGTCCGCCAGACAAAGTTCCCAGTTTTCATAGGTCTGCGCCAGAACAGAGTCTATCGCCTGCATTAGAAATTTCTTAGGCGTATTATACAGAGGTATTAAAATGCTGATTTTAATCTTTCTCGGAAAAACCGTCTCCCGCTGCTTTGCAGCCTCCTCAGGCGTAGGAAAACCTGCTGTTCCATGCTGTGCCTTGGCTCTTTTCTCTATCCTCTTGGCATCGAGTTTGCGTGCAATTCCTTTAATGCTTCCGTAATAACCGATTCTTTCCTTGGTCCGCTGAGCCCAGTGCACGAAAGAACGCAGTGGTTTGGAATATTTCCAGAATACGCTGCCTTTTATCCTGTCAAGCCTATGCTGCAGAGCGTTCACATTATTCTGCGACTGCGTCAGTTTTTCCTCAAGCACACGCCCTTTGAGCCGCTCGGTTTCATACATTTCCTTATAATAACGCAGGCTGCCGCCACGCTCCATAGTTTCCCTGTTTTCTTCCATCTTGCTTTTGTGTTCCTTTCTCAGAATGATATGACTTCTTCCGACCATGTCACGAACTTCTTCCGGCCTTCCATATCCTCCGCCACCATACCAATCTTCCATTCTCCGGCAGGCAGTTTCTCTTTATCAAGACGAAGCACAAAGCCTGACAGCAGTATGTTGACCTCGTTAGTCAATACCTTTTCAACATCTCTCCTATACCAGGGGAAAGGCTGCGCCTTATATAAGGTTCCATCCTTTCTCTGTAAAAGTATGTGTTTTACATATCTTGCATTATCTTCTCCGGAAATATAGCTCCAGCCTGTAATTATCAAAATATCCGGTTCATCCGGTCTTCCCTTTTGCTGATCTCCTGCCTGGTCCAGTACAAGATGCAGCATCTGGGGTTTCGCCTTCTCAAGATTTTCGGCCTTTTCCGGTAAAATTCCGACAACCTTTTCCTTTTTCATATAATCATATTTAAAGTTACAAGTGTAATTTATATTATCGTCATTCAGATTTTTATTATAAAAAGCGTCTTTTCCCTTCATTCCCGGATGCTTTGCATATAATGCGTCTTTCTCACGAAGCAGTCTGTCCCACTTGCCCTCATCATCATTATCCAGCCCTCTGCTCATGGATTCATAATGATATAATACGGCGTCGTTTCTAAGCACATTATAATAACCCTTCTCAAGCAGCTTAAAGCAAAAGTCCACATCATTATATGCCACCTTCATAGCCTCATCCATGCCGCCTGCTTCAAGGTACTTTTTCTTCTCTACAAGCAGGCAGGCCGCTGTAACCCCTGCCATATCGTAGGTAAGACGGTTACGGCCGTAATAATAACACCTGTCATCTATAAGTGAGGCAAGCTTGTGAGACGGTCCGATGCCCATATTGGTAATTCCGGCATGCTGTATTATATCGCCATTGGCATACCACAGCTTAGCTCCCACAGCGCCTACATGAGGCTGCATTGCCTGTCCGAGCATTATTGTCAGCCAATCCTTCTGGATGATCTCAATGTCGTCATTTAACAGCAAAACGTAATCCGACTTGGCGCTCTTAACCCCAAGATTGCACATGGCGGAAAAGTTAAACTCCATAGGCTTATATATATAATTAAAACCGTATTCTTCCTGCAATGCTTCTATTTTTACTTTATTTTCAGCCGAACTTCCGTTGTCAACCACTATCCATTCATAATCTTTATACTCTGTTTTTTCACGAAAAGATGAAAGACACCGCTCTAATAATTCGGGATGGTCCTTAGACGGAATTATCACTGATACTTTTCCTGCGTTTGGATTTTTTATAAATGCCGGGGATTTTCTGTCAATATCATAGCATACATGGTAAATATCGCCCTCTATGCCCGGCTCTAAATGCGCTTTGATTCCCCTTCGCTTAAGCGCCGCTTCCCTCAAACTGCAATACTCGCTCTCACAGCCCCTCATATCATAACCGGCTTCAAGCTTTTCCAAAAGCTGATTCTCCACGACTTCCAAAACATCCGCTCCCGACTGTTCTGCTTCCTCAATCTGCCTCATTCCTGTAGCATCCGGCTCATAACAATTATGAAATAACACCTGTTCTATATTTCCCACCCTGTTATACTTAATCTTGCTGCCGCTTTGCAGACTCTGCGCAAGCCTGTCACATTCTTCTAACGTATACATTCTTTCTTCCAATTTAAAACAGAGTTCATAAAAATCGGAGTATGAGCCCATATTATAACGCTCTCCCTCTAAAAGACCGTGATATTGGGATTTATTTACAATAATCATATTACCGGCATAGCAAAAAGAAAGCATGGTGTCCGGCGACCAGCACGGCTTGAATCTAGGGTGCATCCTGTTTGATAAGTCTTTCCAGTAATAATCCTCATCAGCATAAGCAAAAATGCAGTTTCTGTTCTTCTCAAACCAAGACTTTATTATTTCTTCCGCCCGCTCATCCACAACGCCTCTGCCGCAGACAATAATGCAAAGTTCGCTGTTTTTCAGTTCAATCTTACGCCAGCCGTCAATAAACTTATCCGGTTGTATCTCCTGCACATCTTTTTTAGTATCGTTTTTCATGGATAGCTCACTTTCCATTATCCATTGAAGATACGGATGCTTCTGTTTAAAAACTTCCTGTTGGTATTCCTCAACATATTCCTTGTTTTTGGATGGTCCGGAAAACCATGTGGAATTATCCCACACCTTTAAATTACCAGTGTTATTTTTTGAAAAAAATGTATAATAACACTTCCTGAGCGGCGCTGACATCTTCCAGAAAATACTTTTTTCAATCCGTTCAAGATTAAATTTAAGTTCCTCTTCTTTCGCCTGGGCATCTGCTATTTTAGCGGCAAGAAGGGTATTTTTCTTTTTTTCTTTTTCGTATGCTGTCTGATAATAGGTCTCCCAGTCATATGAAAACTGCTTCTCTTCCATAACTTAAAATAGGCCCCTTTTCTGCATATGCTTTAAGGTTTCCTCAGGAACTCTCGTAACCTGCATGGACACCTTGAGAATATTTTCACGCTTTTTCTCAAGCGAAGATAATTGTAACGTAATATTCGGATCCTGCGTATCAAAGCCGTAAACCCCGTCTCCTATGCGGAAACCGTTTGTGGTAATGCATTTACTTTTAGGGGGAATCGCTGTTTCGTTCCATTTAATTTCCCTGATCATCACTATACAGTAATCACTGCATGGGTCTATACGAAGCGCCTTGATTACTTCTTCTACAACCAGTTTAAATTCTTCATTCTCTATCCGGTCATCCTCTAAAAAAAAGGAATGTTCCTCCGAAAATCCGCTTCCCATATCCTCATAAATCTGTATCATGCACTTTTGCTTCTCTATGGGAGTAAGCATGGGTATTTCCGAAATACTGTAAACCGGCTGTCCGATTGCATCCCTGATTTCCGGCATTGACATCCGCTTTCCTGTAACATATTTCTGAAACCGCATCTCCTGCTGCCTGTAAAAAGCGGCATTTTCCTCTGTTATGCCCAGTTTTTGCAGTATTAAATCAAGGTTCAACTTATTTCTTCTTTCATTTTCAAGCAGGTAGCAGTACACCGCACGGAACGCAATCTCCTTGGTATCTACCTGTTTGTCAAAAGTCCACTCATAGTCTATTATGTTCCACGCCCCGTCCGGTGAAATCAGAATATTTGAGAAAATCAAGTCGTAGTCGGTAATCGGAAGTTCTTCATTATAGGAAATACGCTCCAGATATTCGTCAAATAACATGTGAAATTTATCTAAATCATCCTTTTCCAGACACTCATCCAGATACTCTTCCAAGGTTCTGCCTTCTAAATATTCAAATTCAGCATAGACCGGCTGTGTGGAATTTTCCGATTCGGTCGGTAAGCTTTCTTTTTCTGAGCTCACCAACATACATTTATTAATTTTAAGTTTACTTCCCGAAAATCTCTCTGAGAGCTTTTCATATTCTTTATTTATTTGTTCAATATGCTCCTGTGATTCACTTGATAACGCATGTTTTTCTATCTTCTTAACCGTTTTTCCGGCGATTTTACAGTGATTAAGTGTTGTTTTAATTTTATACTCACCGGCTCTGTCATTGGAATACTTAGCATATTTGATATCTATTTCGGGACCCAATACCATCATATATGAATTGGAAAATAATGGGAACTGCCCTTCTGATATAAGAGTATCAAATACCAGTTTCTCATCAAATAATAACAGTCGTTCTCTATCGAAATTACGCAGGTTTGAAGATAATTCCCCGGCCTTCGGCAGCCTGGCGTCTGAATAAAGGCTTGTCATAAACTTATAGTCCGGATATGGATAATACATGGACATTTCCGTGAAACCGCAATTTGCAGCTATCTTCATAAGAGCATCCCTGGTAAATGTTCTTACAACGCCGCCGTCAGGGTAGCCCTCAAGAGAACTAAACCACGTACCGAGATGATCTTCCTTGCAGCCTGCCCAGTATTTTAAACCAAGTTTATTCTCAATCGCTATTACAATATGACCGTCTGCCTTCTTATGCCTGCCAAGTATATTCAGATAATCCTCATATGGATTATCTGAGGAAGCTATATATGCCTGCCCGTATTCAAATACCCCAATCAGGCAGATATAATCATAATCACATGGTAAGTCGGGTTCAATATCCTGAAAATTTCCTACATGTATGGTAACATTCTCACAGTCCATATGCCTGTATGCATTAATTAAACTTCTCTTTTTGGAAAGTTCAATGCAGGTCACTTCCTTAGCCTTACGTGAAAGTGCGCCTGTAATTGCACCGCAGCCCGAACCAACCTCCAATACCTTCATATCTTTGGTTATCGGAAGCCAGTCTACGATATTTTCCCTAAGCTCCGATAAATGATAAAGCACCGGCCAATTCTTCCGTTCTTCTATTATGCGGGGATACTCTACCTGCGAATAATTTCTGGCAATGTCCAGTAGCTCATCCTCTATATCGCCGTCACAGTATTGGTCCTCACCCGAATAATGCTCAAGATTCAGTTTGATTTTTCCGATTTCCTCTATCATATACCCCTCACTTTATCTCTATTGCAGAATTCATATCATAAAATCCCACCGTATCCTTATCCGATATAACTGTCAGATTAAGGACATCATACAATCTATGGTAAACCGTAAAGTCATCTCCTTCATACCCTGTCACTCCAAGCGAAAGCAGGTACTCGCCGCCCTGTAAATTCATTTCCTGTGTAAATGTGATTTCCTTAACATCGCCCGCCTTAACAGAGTCCAAAAAGGCTTTCTCGAACATTGTATTAGTACCCGTAATTTCCGTACCTTTAATATTTTTAATGGTATAAGCAAATACCGGCGCCGCTATGTCCTGCGCAATTTCCACCTTCATGTGGATGCTGAAACTATTACCTTTTATAATGGCAGAGGTTTTAAGTCCCTTTTCATCAGTAATATAGTATTCCGTGATTACAGCCTTTTTAGAACCGTATTCAAGCAATTCGGGATTCACATTTACATCTTTTGATTTGTCAGTTGCGTTTCCCCCTCCTGCTGCCAGCGCCCGAAGCTGTTCGTCATCCAGAAGGCGTTCTCCGTCGGGCTCGGTTATGGTATACTGCCCTACCAATACCTGCTTATAGGCATCTATCATCGCCTTGGGTTCGCCCTCGCCGAGTTTCACGCCCTGATTCAACAACACTACCCTGTCACAGTACTTACTAATACTGCTTAAATCATGGCTGACAAATACGATGGTTTTGCCCATCTGCTTAAATTCCTCAAATTTGTGGTAGCACTTAGCCTGAAAAAAAACATCTCCCACCGACAATGCCTCATCCACTATCAGTATTTCCGGCTCAATGTTTATCGCAACCGCAAATGCAAGCCTTACAAACATACCGCTTGAATATGTTTTGACGGGCTGATAGACATATTCTCCAATGTCCGCAAATTCCAGAATATCGTTTAACTTCTCATCTATCTCCTTCTCGCTAAAGCCTATCATAGTACCGTTTAAGTATATATTTTCAATCCCGTTATATTCCATATTAAAGCCCGCGCCCAGCTCTAAGAGCGCCGAAATGCGTCCGTTGACCTCTACTTCTCCGGAAGTAGGATTAAGAACGCCTGTTATTATTTTTAGAATAGTAGATTTTCCGGAACCGTTAGTGCCGATAATGCCTACAGTTTCGCCCTTGTTTATAGTCAGATTGATTCCAGTCAGGGCATGGTGGGGCGTATGCCTTTTTCCCCTGCCAAATCCCAACGCTTCCTTAACCCTGTCAGAAGGCTTATTGTACAGCTTATATACTTTTTCCAGATTCTTCACACGAATCGCAATCTTCCCGTCTTCCATATATCAATATCCCCCTGCGATTACATTACATCCGCGAAATGCACCCTCAGCTTCTTAAATATCAGTGTCCCCACACAAAAGAGACTAATCGTAAAAATCCAAAAATACGTTGAGGAATAGAAATGCTCAAAAAACCAGATTTCCTCATAAATAGCGCTCCGGTATCCGTTAACAATATACACCATCGGATTCAATTTGAAGAGAGCCTTCATAGAATCGGTCTTAAGCATTGAAATATCCCATAGAATAGGAGTCGCCCACATTCCAATCTGTAACGCTATATTAATGATCTGTTGTAAATCCCTGATAAATACAACAAGCGCTGATGTAAAATAGCTCATGGCTAATACTAACAAAAACAGACAAAAGCTGTAATAAAAAATCTGTATTGTATAGATGGTTGGGTGATATCCGTATAAAATTGCCACAATAAGGAGAATACAAACAAAAAATACATGAATAAAGGTTGCCGCTATTACTTTAATGATTGGTAATATACTTATATTGAAGACCACCTTTTTCACCAGATAATTATACTCCAAAAGCGCCATTGTCCCCTGCGTGATCGCTTCTGTGAAATAGAACCAGGGCACAAGCCCCGCCGTCAGATAAAGTACATACGGCACCTGTATTCCGCCTGCCACAAGCTGGCTTCTGGTATCAAATACCCTGTCAAAAACAATCCAGTACATAATAACAGTGACTATCGGCTGCGCCATCGCCCATACTACACCAAGATAGGAGCCTGCATAACGCTTCTTAAAATCATTCTTGGCAAGTTTCCAGATAAGCTTGCGGCTCTGGAAAAGCTCTTTGGGTATCGTTGTCAAGCCATCATAAAACAGTGCAAAGATAATGCAGGTAAACACAATAAGCACGCAGCCGCTTATCTTCTTCATATTCTCAGTAGCCTGATCTGCCAGCGGATTATGATGCATTATAAGAACAATTCCCAAAATCAGACCAAGCCCCCAGAATATTGCAATTGCTGCGGGCTTTGGAAATATACTATGTTTCTTTTTTACTTTGTCTTTTATAACCGTATTATCTGCGCTCATTTTCCTTAGAAATCTCCGCTCTTATTTCCGGTATTTATCGGTAAATTCTTTGATGCCACCCCACTTGGTATCCTTTTCAGACTGGATTAACTTCATCCCTTCCTCAATCGGCCAGTCTATTCCTATTTCAGGGTCGTTCCATATAATACCGCCCTCATCATTAGGATGGTAAAAATCCGTACATTTATAAGCAAATTCTGCATAATCGGACAGTACCAGAAAACCATGTGCAAAATTCTTCGGAATAAAAAACTGTTTCTTATTTTCTGCTGAAAGTCTGACTCCATACCACTTACCGTAAGTCTTAGAGCCTTCGCGGATATCGACCGCCACGTCAAATACTTCTCCCTGCAGTACCCTTACCAGCTTGTCCTGAGGATAATTAATCTGAAAATGAAGTCCTCTCAGAACTCCTTTGACAGAAGCCGACTGGTTATCCTGTACAAATACCTGATCTATTCCTGCTGCCTTAAAATCCTCGTACTGATAGGTTTCCATGAAATAGCCTCTTTCATCCCCGAAGACAGTAGGCGTAATGACTTTAAGTCCTTCTATTTCACATGTTTCTACAGTAATTTTTCCCATTTTTCAATATCCCTTCTTTAATAATCGTTATTTTCCGTCGGTACATTTCCCGTATCGCCCGTCACAACTCCGGTATAACCGCCCGAAGCCGCTGAGTGGTCGATAGATGTATCTATGTTCATATAACATAAATTCAAATCAACATTTGTCGAAATTCCGTTTATTGTTCCCTTTGAAGTATACTGCCACATATGATAGTAACCGTCATAAGTCGGAACATCCGCATACTGCGCAAGCCATGTGTTATAGTTTGAGAGCTTACTCATATCCACTCTGTTATTCAGCCAGTTGGTAGATGCATATATACCGGTCTGGTATCCCGCCGAAGCGATTGTCTGCATAAACGCTCTGTGATACTTAGTCCTGTCCTCGCTTGATAAGTCATCCGCCCTTCCTTTTCCTCCTGCACTCTCGCTGTCCAAAAAGACTGGATAATCCACATCATACTGCCTGATCAGGCTGATTACCATACTGGCCTCTTCTATGGCCTCAAGCTCGGTTACGGCCTGTGTAAAAAAGTAAACCCCGACCGGAATACCTGCGGCAATTGCCCCTTTTATATTATCTTCATAAAGCGGGTCGATAATCAATGCACCGCCCGATGAACCGCGGTAACCGCAGCGTATAATAGCAAATTCCACGCCGTCTTCTTTTACGGCTTCCCAATCAATCTCCTTATTCCACTTCGATACGTCGATTCCCTTCTTTGCGCTGCCCTGTGCAAGTTCAAAAGAGATATTCTCCGTACCGTCAGCCTCATTCTCTGCTTCCTTAACTTCTAAGTCTTCCTTGGAAGCATCCACGTCATCTTCGGTCAACATCAGGTACTCCACATCATCAAGCACCCTGTATTCTATATCCTGCTTAACTTTAATTGTGGTTACGGTATTGGGCACCTTATATCCTTCAACCTCATTCATGGAAACACTGTATTCGCCCGCACGAAGTCCGTCAATATATATAATGCCGTCCTTATCTTCATCCACATATTCCCCAAGTTCCTGGATTTTTATGGAAAAAGGAACGCCCGTAACAAGCCTGCCGCGGCTGTTGACTATCATAATACGCAAGTCCTTAGCCACCGAACTCATAACAAGTGATACAGCCCTGCCCGAAAAGGTCTCGATGCTTTTGTATCTGACCTCCGGATCAAAAAAGGTTTCATCCTGCATATAGGCATACAGATTATTCCCAAGCTGTTTCTCGTCTATCTCCGTTAGTGATCCGTCAATCTCTGAATCTGCCGACGCCACAGTTTGCTGTATTCCAAATTTTTTCTGTATTATATCCCAGTTTACCGCAACGATAACGCCTGTTATAACAGCAAACATCGCAATAACTGTAATTAAAGTTCCACGTAATCTCTTAGAGTCCATTCGCAACCTCTACCAAGTATTTTCCATAGTTCGTTTTAAGCAGCGGCTCAGCCAGTTTCAAAAGCTGCTCCTTATCTATAAAACCTCTCTTATATGCAATTTCTTCAATGCATGAAATATATAAGCCCTGTCTTTTCTGGAATGCCGCTACGAAATCCGCCGCATCCAGTAATGAATCGTGGCTTCCCGTATCTAACCATGCAAACCCACGCCCCAGAGTTTCCACTCTCAGGGTTCCTCTTCTCAGATACTCGTTATTTATGCTTGTAATTTCAATCTCACCGCGGGCGGAAGGCTTTACATTCGCCGCAATATCCACTACATCATTGTCATAGAAATAGAGTCCCGGCACCGCATAATTGCTCTTTGGATGCTCCGGCTTTTCCTCAATCGACAAAGCCATTCCGTTTTCGTCAAATTCCACTACGCCGTACTCCCTCGGGTCCCTGACATAATACCCGAAGATAGTAGCGCCTTTTTCCAAAGAAGCTGCATTTTTTAATACTTTGGAAAAGCTCTGTCCATAGAAAATATTATCCCCAAGCACCAATGCCACACTGTCTTTTCCAATAAAGTCAGCCCCGATTATAAATGCATCGGCAAGCCCTCTTGGTTCTTCCTGTACCGCATATTCAAAACGAAGTCCAAGCTGTCCGCCGTCTCCCAACAATTCCTTAAAAGACGGTAAATCCCTTGGAGTCGATATAATCATAATCTCACGTATCCCCGCCAGCATAAGTGTGGATAACGGATAATAAATCATCGGTTTATCGTAAACCGGCATAATCTGCTTCGACACAGCCTTTGTAAGCGGATATAACCGCGTTCCCGATCCTCCCGCTAATATAATTCCCTTCATGTAAGTACCTCCATGCTATTCTTTCAGACTATACATTTGCGAATAATATTTCTGATAATCGCCGCTTGTAGCATTTTTCATCCAGTCTTCATGTTCAAAATACCATTCTATTGTACGCTTAATACCGTCTTTGAACATAGTCTCGGGTTCCCAGCCTATTTCTGCCCGAATCTTGTCCGGTGCAATAGCATAACGCCTGTCATGCCCCTTGCGGTCCTCCACATACGTGATCAAATCATCGTTCACATGCGCTTTTCTCGGATCGTCGTCAGAAAGAGCTTCCCTCAGTGTGTCCAAAATAATATGAAGGATTTCTATATTCTGCTTCTCATTATGTCCTCCGACATTATAAGTCTCAAAAAGTCTTCCTTTTTCCTGTACCATATCAATTGCCTTAGCGTGATCGCGCACGTAAAGCCAGTCACGTACATTTTTACCATCGCCATAAACCGGCAGTTTCTTACCGTTTAAGGCGTTGTTAATAATTAACGGTATGAACTTCTCAGGGAACTGATAAGGACCGTAATTATTGGAACAGTTTGTGATATTGGCAGGGAATTTATATGTGTCCATATATGACTTTACCAACATATCTGATGATGCCTTGCTTGCAGAATACGGACTGTGGGGTGCATAAGGCGTTGTCTCATAAAAATACCCTCCGTCCTCTTCTAACGAGCCGTAAACCTCATCAGTGGAAACATGCAGGAACTTTTTATCCGGCTTATATGTACCGTCAGGCAGTTCCCAGGCTGCCTTCGCGCAGTTTAACATTACCGCAGTGCCAAGCACATTGGTCTGCACAAAAATTTCGGGATTTGTGATACTTCTGTCCACATGGCTTTCCGCTGCAAAATGCACTACCCTGTCTATATCGTTTTCCTCAAAAATCTTGCTTATTGCCTGCTTATCGCATATGTCTGCCTTAATAAAAGTGTAGTTTTTTCTGTTTTCAACAGATTTAAGGTTCTCTAAATTTCCCGCATAGGTTAAGGCATCCACATTTATTATATGGATTTCGTTGTCATATTTTTCAAACATATAGTGAATATAGTTGGAGCCGATAAAACCGGCGCCGCCTGTTACAAGATAGGTTCTCATTTTGTACTGTCTCCCTTTTTATATTATTAGGTCTATTATGATTCAAAAGTATAGGAATTGCAAGAAGTTTCGCCAATACAGACGTCTCTTAGTAATTCATGTAACTTATATTCATATCCACGTTGCCGCTTATTCCGCTGACTCTTCCTTTTGACGAGTATTGCCACATGTCGTATCTGGTTGCGGTGTAGCTTGGAGCAGCGGCGTATTGTGCCAGCCATATTTTGTATCCGGTAAGACTTCCTGTGTTGATATAGGATGTCAGCCATGTCTTATTGGCATAGATACCTGCCGAATAGCCGGAATTCTGGATTGTCGCACAGAACGCCTTGCAAACTGCCGTTCTGGTTGCTGCATTTATCGAATCTCCACGACCGCCGCTGGCTTCCACATCAAGGAAAACCGGATAATTGAGTCCGTAACCTTTAACCAAATTAAGTACCATAGAGGCTTCTTCGACCGCTTCTACCTCATTCACTGCCTGGCTAAAGAAGTAAACCCCGACCTTTAAGCCTGCTGCCTTGGCTCCCTTTATATTGCTTACAAACTTCGGGTCCTCAATTAAAGCGCCTGATGAAGAGCCGCGGTATCCGCATCTGATAATAACATAAGAAACGCCTGAATTTCTGACCGCATTCCAGTCAATTGAACCGTTCAATTTAGATACGTCAATACCCATAGAGCCGGAAGACGAAGAAAGGCGTCCGTCACTTCCGAAATTATATTTTGCACCCTGAATTACCTGTTCCCCGGTAACATAATTTCCGTTTTTATCATAGAAATATGTATATCCGTCAATTGTCTGCCATCCGGTATAGCGGTATTTTACGTTACCACTCTTTAAATAAAACTTGTTATCTTTAAAATAATCAGCATAAGTTGCTTCTACAAATTTACCTTCAGAATTTTTAATATAAACCTGTCTGCCTTTTCTATCTTTAAGTTTGGTCTTGTTATCGCCAGATGCATCTTTTCCCTTAGTAACTGTAACTTTTAAAGTATTTTTGACACTTCCGCATGTCGCAGTAATAGTTGCGTTTCCAGCTGACACACCTGTCATATTTCCTGAATTATCTATTTTAACAACTTTCTCATTATCGCTTGTCCATGACACACTGCCGCCTGCAGGTTCCGTTGTCGCTGTAAGAGTAACCGTTTTTCCTACCTGAACCGTCTTGTCACCTTTTATGGTAACGGACTTATATGCGACCTCACCAGCCTCTACCGTAACCATACATTCTTTGGAATCACCGCTTTCACTTGTTCCTATGATTGAAACCGTTCCTGTGGAAATTCCGGTTACCAGACCGTTACCGTCAACCGTCGCTATCTTGGTATTACTGCTGCTCCATGTGATTTTACCGCCTTCCGGCTCCGTAGTTCCGCTTACTGTGCAGGTTTTTCCAACCAGGATATTTCCGCCGCCGGTTACGCTCTTCATCTTGTATGTCGGCGTCGGAGCCGGATTATCAGGAGTATCCTCCGTTACAGTTACGGAACAGCTCAACGTAATTGATGCGGAAGATGAAACATCCAACTTAATAGTCGCCGTTACGGTTGCGCTTCCTGCTCCGGCTCCCATAACATCACCGTTTTCAACAACCGCTACAGAAGTATTGCTTGAAGCCCAATCCAATATGTATGAGCCGTTTACCTGTGTTGAAAAAATCAGGGAAACGCTTTCACCTTTTTTGATATTTACCGAAGTCGGAGTAAGGGAAGGTTTTAACGCCTCTAACTTTTCCTGATCGGTCTTTGGTTTGGAATTGCCGTTATCTCCACCGTTATCGCCGTTATTATCATTATTATCGTTATTATTATCACCAGTTCCGTTATTATTGTCGCCGTCTCCGTTTTCCGCGCCCGGTTCCTGCGCCCCCTCCTCGCTAAATTCCGGCATCTGTGAAAACTTCATAAAGCCGGCTGCCTTTCCGGTTGTTGATGGGTCCGGAATATCCCCTTTCTTGATTTCCTGATAATTTTCATCGGATTCTATTTCGGTCTTGGTAGATTCAACCCACTCAACTGTATCTGTCAGCGTGGATTCTGTTTCTGTCTGTTTAGCCGTATCCTCTGCGGCCGCATTTACCTCTTTTTCAGACTTAATTTCATCTGCAACATCTACCTTTTTATAAGCTATTGTATCTGTAACCTTTATACTTTCAGACGAAGATGCAAAATGATATTTAGCATACTCATCGCCTTTAAGCTCGGATGCCTTAACCGTATAAGTGTCGGCGCTCACATCAGTCTGGTAAATCACTCCGTCCTTATCTTCATCCTTCAGGCCAAACGACTTACCCTTGCTTCCGGTTATCTCCACCTCAAAAGGCACGCCTGAAATCAGTTTATTGGTTTCCTTGTTAACAAACTTAATCTTGATATCAGACTGTATGGAAGTGATGTTCATACCCACTTCTATAACTTTATTCTTCTCTTCCTCTTCCTTCTCAATCTGCTGTTGCTGTTCTTCTTCCAATTCAAGCATCCGTGAAAGTCTGGCTGATTCTGCATCCGAAACCGCAATCAAGCCGCTTTCACCTATAATTCCAATCCCCTCTATATCATTCCCAATCTCCGCAAATGCTTCCACCTGCTTAGATGTTGTCCTGGCATTGACATACAAAGTTCCGGTAATGGCTGCAACTATTATTATGAAAAATCCGAAAACTGCCACAATACGGTCGGCTGAACTCGTATTTTTTACAAAATAAACAAGTTTCGGAATAAAGCCGCCCCTGCGCCGCTTATTCTCTTTCTCCTCTTCCTCCTCATAACCCTCTTCGTAATCACCATCGTCTACGTCATCATAGATTTCATCCGATATATCCTCTATATCGTCGTAGTCTTCATCATCTATGTCCTCGTAGTCCTCATCTTCGACATCTTCATAATCTTCGTCTGACAGGTCTTCTATATCCTCATAATACTCATCGTCGGCATCATCATCTATATCCTCGTAATACCCGTCGTCTTCATCTGATATGTCGTCTATATCTTCGTCTTCTATATCCTCTATATCTTCAAAATCTTCGTCTTCCATGTCCTCATAGTCTTCATCATCTACTGCCTCGTAGTCTTCGTCCTCATAATCTTCATCTTCGTAATCCTCATCTTCATAATATTCGTCTTCGTAGTCTTCATCTTCCACCTCCTCATACTCTTCATCTTCATAGTATTCATCATCCGCATCCCTATAATTACTCTTACCGCCGGACCTGTATGCAGTATGCGAATACTCCTCTATAGTTTCATCATCCAATGAAAGAAATTCTAATGTATCCTCTAAATTCTCCGCTCTTAAATTCCTGTTATTATCGTTCTTCTTTTTCATATCTGTTATGTAAACCTTTCATATTCATGTTTTATCCATCTTTAATTAGTTACATCTGTTATTATAACACAGTATCTTCTTATCAACAAGGTCCTCTGAAATCCAAATTCATCCTATCCATAACATTTACCTTCTTTTTATAACACCTGCTATCCACACAGGCACTACAGACAACGCAAATGAAAGTATAATTACAATCAAAGGACTTAAGTATTGAACAATAATATTATTGTCAACCTCATACCTCGCATAAAACCACCTGAGATTTTTAATCACTATAATCTGTAATATATAGACCCACAACCCATACTTATCCGCAAGATTCCCCAGTCTGACAAGCACAGCGCTCCTGACCTCGCCGATACTTAAAGCCAGAAGGAATGTTAAGATATTAACAAATATTGTGGTGATATATAACCCACTCGGCGGCATCAGCCATACCTCTATAACATTTAACAAAATACTGACAGCCAGCCAGAACCTAATCATCTTTAAACTAAAAATACGGTATATAGACTCCTCATACGCATGTAAACAATACGCCATGCAAAAGAACGGAATTCCCATAAAAAGCCAGTTCCTAATATACGGTACCTGGATATTTTTTCCACATAAAGTAAGAATTTCCCCGCCTGCGATATTGAGCATGAGCAAAAGCACACACACTATGAACAAACACCTAACCTGATTTTTCCTAATAATTTCCGCAAGCCGGCTTTTTCCTTTTTCAGCATACATGATAAAAATTATAAAAAACAGGTAGGAATACAATAAGGCTCCCAAAAACCACAAATGTCCGCGCAGGGAAGATTCATTTGTAACAAGAAAAACCAAAACTCTTTTTACATTGCAGCTCTCCCTAAACCATTCCGGCACATTGCCGCCTGATAAAACCTCTACCGCAATATCCCAGCAAAAATATATAAAGTTCGCAAGTAACATTAGTTTAAAAATTTTCAGTGCGCGCTTTTGCAGCTTGGGAAGTCCCGCGCCATAACTGTAATATCCAGATACCATAAAAAATACCGGCACCGACATTGCCGCAACCCCCTCGGCAATAAGACCAACCGTAGCCGGAAAGGTTTCGTGAATCAGAATTACCAACACTACCGCTATGAACTTGAGTACATTTATTCCTTCATTAGATTGTCTGATCTGCTCATTCATTTTGCTAAAGCTGCCTCTTCTAAAAATCTATATATTGTATATCATACCAAATTCCGGCAAGCTATGCAATCATGCATTACGCGATACCTAACAGCGAATTTACGGCATTTTTTTCCTGAATTCGCTTGACTTTACCTTCCTAAACTGACACAATATATGTGCAACATTACAATTTCAACATTATCAACTGAGAAAAGGGGAATTTTTCATGATGTATATTCACTATTGTAAGCGTTGCCATCGTATACACATGCTAAATGGGCACAAACGTTCCTGCCCTAACTGCAACGAAAGCATCACCGAGCTTAAGATGCCTTATATGGAATACATATCCCTGGACAGGGATAAAAGGTCTGTTTTCCTTGAGCGTCTTACCGATGATGCACAGCTTAAGGATTTAAGCACCACTTATCGTATGTATAAGTACAGTAAGTGGTACAAAGAGCTCCACATGCAGCTTCCCGGAAGCGCTATAATTACTTATACGCTGACAGACGAGCACAAGATGGACAACGCGGTATCAACACTATCTTGATACTTAAAAGGCACTTTCAACGCTTTACAGGGTTGGAAGTGCCTTTTGATATCCGAAGTTATTTGGGAATATTTAAAATATGTTTCTTTCTATAACAATTCATGATTTTACAAATTTTTTATAATTATTTAATACACTCTTTATACTTTTCCCTTTTTTTATGCTGTTCATTTTGCATTTTTCTAAAAAATCTTATTAATTTGAGCCAGTACAAGCCGTAAATTTTCAGTCTTTTTCAAGAAAAATGTCGCAAATTAGAGTTAATATACAAAATTTTTCATCAATTTGACACAACTGGACCGTTAATGGCGCATTAACGGTCCAACTCCACCTCAAAACACGGTAGTATCCCT